>CAXNNN010000030.1:0-16218 GCA_964203095.1 Verrucomicrobiaceae bacterium
CGTTCCGGCTCCGCTCAGGGCTACGCCCCCTCGCTCCACCTGCACTACAGAACCTATTTCGCGTCGCAAGCGTCTTGCATCAGCACGAAACCAAACGAAAATCATCCCACCATCCGCATGATGGTTTTAACGAATCAGCGGACATCCCCGCGATCCTATGGCTTTGCAATAGGCGGTTGGGTTAGCCAGCACGCGCGCAAACGGGTGCTTCAACTCTCACTGCCCCGCAAAAAGCGTCCCTGGATGGACGCCATCTTCCGCCAAATCGAAGTTCATCCACCTCCGTTCGCTTACTCTACTGAATAATCCGAGTTCAACCCCAACCGCTTCAAGCGGTTGTCGAGCAATTGCGCATACAGGTCTTTTGATGTCGGTGATAAGAATGAGCGTGAAATCAGCTGCCGCCACTGCGGCACCGCAGCCGACAGTTCAGCGAGAATCCCCTGCATTATTTTCTCTGGGATCTGAAGCCGCTCTTTGCAGTAGTAATTAAGCCAGTCGGACTGCGTGAGCTTTTTCTTCTTGCCGTTCAAAGGCAGCGCGATCTCCTCGATAGCCTTCTCCAGGACAAGCGTGGTGTTCAGCAGATCGTAAGCGGGAGCCAGCGTAACCCGACTGTTTTCCATCATGAGCGACCAGTTCTTGAGGTGCATGTCCTCGTTACCAGTCAGAAAGCAAAACAATGCCCTGCGTGCCAGCTTGGCTTTCTCGATGACAGGGAAACTACAGAACTCCTCCACCAGTTTTGCTAGACGCTCCATGGAGCCTTCATACTTCGTCTCACGCGTTGCTCCTGAAAGCTGAGCGAAGTCTTCCACATGAATCTTTTCGGCTCGTCCCGATCGGTCAAAGCGCTTCACTACATAAACCCAGCTGCCATCAATTGCAGGGATCAGACCATGAGGCGGAACGTCAATACCTGCCGTCTTCGCCATGGTCATCGTCAGTGCTTCGTTTTGCGGTACCTCTGCGTAAGGCGGAGGATTGGGCTTCAGAATGAATCGCCCCCCGGTATCGACTATTTGAAATCGGCCTTCAGTGACGGACACCACTGCGGATAGCTTTGGTTGCACCCCTTGGATGGACATCTTGTCCGCTTGCAATCGCGCCTGTCGCAACTGCTCCGTGTGCGTCAGGTCCAAAGGCTCCAGGTGCTTAAGTCGTGGATGCAGCAAACGCAGGCCTCCAGGCGAAAAGGTCGCGCTAAAGACCGTCTCTTCAAGGGTGATCGGGCAAACAGCCATGGGATTAGTTTTCCTCCTCCACGGTCAAAGAGCCGATAACGTCATTGCCTACCGTCACCAGTAATCGGAAGCTATCGTTCCTATCAATCTTATGGAGCCGCAGCACTGCTTCCAATTGAGGACCTTCGGGCAGCAGTCCCTCAAACACAGCGGGGAAGGTCTCGAACAGATAGGGTTCAGGTCTCACTGGCATGGTGAGTGAAACAGGTGGCCCTTGGTAAGGCTCCAAGTAACGGAACTGCCATGCTCCTTTGGGCATGGATTGCAGATAACCTGCGGAGATGCCATGCTGCCTAATCAAGGCTCGGCGCACAGAGGTTTGTTCGTGTGAGTTCATTTCGTGGGCTGTTTTCCGTCGAACGACCGTCGCCACTCTGGAACCAGCGGGCCAACTGGGTCGAGTTTCAGATTCAACACTGACAGCACGGCCAGCAGATTGCGCCAGGTCGTGCGATCCCTGCCCGCTTCAATGTCTTGCACCACAAAGCGACTCACCCCAGAATGTTCGGCGAGTTCAATTTGAGAAAGCTGCGCGCGTTTGCGGTGAAACGTGATGAGTGAACCCAATTCTTTTGGCTGCATGATTTATCAGGCTTTCGAGGTTATCATCCTGGCAGAATCGAGAACAAATTCCACCATTACAATTTTTTGCCTGATAAATAATGCATGAAAGTCAATTTACAGAAGCCATCTTGATCAAGATGATCTAAAGCGCATGGATGCCTGTTATATCCGGCTTTTTGGAGAATGGGACACCAGTGTTCTCAACAGGAGAACTTGCCCCGAAGCCAAAGAACTTCAGATCCACCTTCACCGCGAGGAACGGAAACGGCGGATCAAGCTGCCGAACCTCCAGCGCGGCCTGTTCCTCCGCCTGCTGGCTTTCGGCTTCGAGTCGAGCTGCTTTGTCGATGGCGGCCATGGTGAGTTCAGATGGACCAGAATCGGCCTTCGATTCGGTGGTTGCTCAAGAACAGGTAAGCCGCCTGCGTCGCATCATTCCCCAGGGCGAGCATCTGATTGCCAATCTGATCAAGCAAACCTGCGGCGAGACCTTTGTTCAGGATCAGTGGATTGTTGTTCAATGGCATACCCTGCCGATTGTGGGCGTAGAGCAGGTTCCAGAACACGTGATGCTTCACATACGGTGTCCAGGTCTCATCCACAGAGTCCGATGTGCTGTTCTCCGGGGAGAGCAGATAGACCGTGGCAATAAGCAGGCTGTCGCGATCTGCGTCTTCCCACAATCCTGAGGCGGACCCCGTTGTTCGGCCAGGATTGCGTAAAGTTAAGCTATGATGCTCACGGGTTGAGTGGCCTGAGGTTTAGCTTTGCAGAGATTTTGTGCAAGCGCTTTGCTCCGATGGATGGGTTCTGCAACGGAAGGCTGCGAGCGTAGCGATGCTGCCTGGGTGGAGAAGGGCCGGGAGCACGTGATGCAACTGCGCCAGGCGGACTTGCGAGCCCAAGAATGGGCCGCCCTCATGCTCGACGGCGTGTGCATCCAATGAGAACCCAGCCATGCTCCCGGCCTCTACTCCGCCATTACGCCCAACTCAGCGAGGCTGCCAAGATCGCCGCCGCTCTGCTCGGACAAGGCACGCAGGAGGAAAGCCCCCCTCACACCCCCCTCACACCCCTCTCCGCGCCACATCCAGGGCCAACTCGACCCGGCCTCCTCAAAAGCAATTTCCTAGCAGACAGATATATTGACCCGATTGTCTTTGCGGTTCATCCGAGAAGTTGGTGCAGAAAGAAAAAGGAGATGGCGACAGTTCGGGATGAGCCAGAGTTTGCTGTATCACGCGTTTGGCGTGCGCGGGGGCTACGAGTATCGCAGCACGAAATATGTTGAGGGCCGAGTGGAGTTCCATCTGGCCGTCAAAGGTGAGTCCATCCAGTGCCCACATTGTCAGGGCCACGAGTATTGGCGACGCGGCAAAAGACAGCGGCGGATCAACACCCTGCCTATCGGCCCGAAGGAGGTGGTGCTGGTGGTGGAAGTGCCCAAATGCGAATGCCGTGTCTGTGGCAAAAGCTTCGAGCACTCCCCCCCTTTGCCCCTGCCTACAGCCACTACAGCGGCGCCCTGGCTCGATTCGTCTGCGAGTTGAGCCGCTTCATGAGCCTGCGGGACGTTGCACGTTGGACGCACTTGGGCTGGGACACGGTCAAAAACATCGTGAAATCCGACTTCTCGCGACGCTATGACAGCGTGCCGCTCACCGGTGTCAGACGCATCGGCATGGACGAAAACTACCTCGGCAAGAAAGCCAAGGATGTGACCCTGGTGGTCGATCTGGAGAGTGGCCAGGTGCTGTGGGTGGGCAAAGGGCGTGGCAAAGAGGCGCTCGCAGGCTTCTGGCAGCGGCTGCGGCGCAGCGGCACCCGCATTGAAGCGGTGGCCTGTGACATGAGTGGAGCCTCCTGGAGCGCCATCAACGAGCACCTGCCTGAGGCCGCGCTGGTGTTCGACCACTTTCACATCATCAAGCTCGCCAACAACAAGATCGGACGGCTCACCCGCATGGCCTATGGCTACCGTGACGTCGACTTCCTCCACCTGCGTATCTATGCACTCCATGAGTCAAAAAACATACTCACTGGCACCTGACAACCGCACCAACTTCCCGGATGAACCCATTTTCATCGCCGGGGTCTGGCCAAGAAAAACGGCAGCCCCTTGCGAGGCTACCGTGTGACGACGACCAAAAAGAAAAACCCTAGCCCAGCTTGGCCAGCGCGGCTTTCACCGCGTCGAAGTTCGGCAGGTCCTTCGGCGTGGCGGTCTGCTCGGCGTATTGGATCACGCCGGCGCTGTCGATGACGAAGGCCGCACGAGCGGAGGTGTCGCCGATACCGGCGAGGCCGGGGAAGATCACATCATAGGCCTTGGTCGTTTCCTTGTTCAGGTCGCTCACCAGGGTGATGCCGATGTTTTCCTTCTGCGCCCAGGCTTCTTGGGCAAAGGGGCTGTCCACGCTGATACCGATGACGTCAGCATTCAGGTCGCTGTAGCTGCTGAGACCAGCGGTGATGTCGCACAGTTCTTGCGTGCACACGCCCGTGAAGGCGAGCGGGAAGAAGAGCAGCACGGTGTTCTTGCCAGCGGACAGAGACACGTCCTTTAGACCATCGGCGGTCTTGGACTTCAGGGTAAAGGCGGGGGCTTGGGAACCAACGGAGAGAGCCATATGTAAATGGAGGTAAGGGTTAGGGTTGAGCCGCGAGAATAGGGCAGATGTTCCAAGTTCCAAGTTTCAACTTCTCGAACTGAGGCTTTTGTCCCCCTCATGACTCTGGACGACCTCAGCGCCCTCATTCGCCAGCGCCGCAGCCTCAAACCTGCGGCGATGGATGCTGCACGCCCCATCGACCGCGCCGTGCTTATGACCCTGTTGGAGAATGCCACCTGGGCGCCCACGCACGGCCTGACCGAGCCCTGGCGCTTCCGCGTTTATGAGGGTGCCGCACGCTTGTCGTTGGCCGAGAACTTGCAGCGCCTCTATAGCGAGGTCACGCCCGCCGCTGAGTTCCGCGAGGACAAGTTCGTCAAGATGGGCGAGAGCCCCTTGCAAGCGCCCACCGTTGTCGCGTGCTGGATGCAGCGCACCGTGGGCGGCAAGATCCCCGCGCTGGAGGAGATCGAGGCCGTCGCCTGCGCCCTGCAAAATGCCATGCTCAGCGCCACCGCCGTGGGCCTGGGTTCCTTCTGGAGTTCTCCGCCACTGCTGGAGAGCGCCACCTTCAAGCACTGGCTTGGGGTTCGTGACGAAGACGTGCCCGTGGGCCTGCTCTATCTCGGCTGGCCCAAGGCGGGCAGCACGGCTCCCATGAGCGTGCGCAAGCCGGTCGAAGAAGTCACCACCTGGGCTTGAACTGACCTTATGGACGAGCCGATGACAGCCAGCGAATACGAGCGGTGGACCCACGTCCGCACTCAGGGCGTGTGGCTCTACGGGCTGAAGCGCTTCGTGCCCACCTATGGGCTCCTGTTCGCTTCGGTCACACTGGGCTATCACTTGCTGGTAGGAAAGGTCACCGACTGGCCGATCGAGATGGGGGAGTTCGTCGTCAAGGCCATCATCTTCGGCCTCATCATGGGCTGGATTCAGTGGCGGCAGAACGAAGCCAGCTTGGCCCTCGGCCCGCCTACGCCCGGGGACGAAACACCCACCGAATGCCTGGAATGCGGCACCTCCATTCCTGCCGGAGAAATGCGCTGCCCGGTGTGTGGCTGGACGTATGATGGAGCAGACAAAACCGACCCATGATCGACTCCATCACCCACTTCTTCACCGCCATCGACTGGTCCTTCTGGGGGGTCTGGTCATTCACCGCAGGGCTCATGGTGCTGGGGCTAGCAGGGTCCGTGCTGCCCTTGCTGCCTGGACCTATCCTCATCTTTGCCGGAGCGCTTGCACATGTGCTGTTAAGGCCTGAATCCGGGGCCAGTTGGTGGTGCGTGGCAGGCTTGTTTGTGCTCACCGTGGTGGCGTATGTGCTGGACTTTATGAGCGGAGCCGCAGGCACGCGCTGGTTCGGCGGCAGCCAGTATGCGGTCTGGGGTGTCCTGGTCGGCGGCATCCTGGGGTTGTTCGTGCCGTTTCCGGGACTGCTGATCGCGCCCATCCTCGGAGGCTTTGCCTTTGAGATGCTATTTGCAAAAAAAGAGCTCCGGCCTGCCGTCAAAAGCTCCGTCGGCACGGTCGTCGGCGCTGGCATGGGCTTGGTGCTGCGGCTGATCGTCAGCCTGCTCATGGTGAGTTGGTTTGTGGCCGATGTGATTTGGTAACTTTGGATCTGTGTTGTGAACCCGATGTCTTCTCCCCCTGCTTCAAGCGCACCCGCCGCCCCCGTCCCTAGCAAGCCGGTGATGAAGTTCGCGCCGCCTCCCGAGGTGCGGCTGGAAGACCAAGGCCCGCCCCCTGCCCCAGCAGGAACCTATGCGCTGGTCATGATCGGTGGTGCCGTGGCGAAGCTCTTCCTGCTCGCTCTGCCCCTCGGCCAGCTCGCCGACTTGGCCTTTGATTCCGCCCCGAACAGCCTGACTCCGTTCTGCGCTTGGGTGGGGCTGCTGGCGTTTGCGATGCAGGTGTATCTTGCCCTCAGTGCATCGGCAGATGTGGTTTCTGCACTGAAGAAGCCAAACGACAGGAAAGCTCTGCCATTCCAGGCGAGCTACTTCGTGGGCAGCATCACCGAGTTCTGGGATCGGTGGCGACTTTGGGCTGGGAGAATGGCATTCTATCTACTGTTCTTCTTGCCCGCCTTCGCAGGAATCAAGCCATTCGGCTCTCAGATCACTATTTTCGTCGTTGGGCATCTGCTGCTCTTCAAGATCGAAGGCCGCTTCTTTCAGGGCCGCGCCCTCTGGCACCGGCTCCCCCGCATCTTCGCCTGCCTGCTCACCTTCTCGCTGATCCTGCTGAGCTGGGTCTTCTTCCGCTCGGCGACTCTCGACCACGCGATGCACTACTACGGCAGCTTGTTCGCACGGCATGATCTGACCGAGACCGCGCTGCTCAATGACGCCCGCATCCTCAGCGACTACCACCTGCTGCTCATAATCGTCAGCGCGATCTTCGTGTTCGCCATCCCCACCTTGCAGAGCTTGGTCGAGCCGGTCACGCGGTGGAAGAAAGTCCTGGCCGTCCTCGTGCTCGTGACCACCACGGCTTGGTTCGTGAGCGACACCGCTCGCACCTACCTGCGTTCGGGGTTCATCCAAGCGCTGGGCCAGGGCAATCGAGCCGTCTTTGTCGGTCGTCAGTCACCGTGGTTGTTCGACGGGCGCGAGCTGGATGCCCTCACCGGCACCGGAGCTTTGAAGCCCGAGATCACCGACAGCTTTGCATTCACGAGCAAGGCCGCCGACCATGTCATCGCCTTTGCCCAGCAGCTCAAGGAACGCGGCATCCTCCTGCTGCTCATCCCGCTGCCGATGAAGGCCAGCCTCTACCCGGAATACATCACCGGCACCGACCCCGACTTCAGCGAGGCCCCGTTGTATCACCCCTGCCAGCCGGAGCTGTATGAGCGCTTCGCCAAGGCAGGCATCGACGTGCAAGACGTGACCGCCGCCTTCCTCCAGCTCAAGGAGCGCAAGAAGCCGCTCTTCCTCAAGCAGGACACGCACTGGACGCCCGATGCCATGCAGGAACTCGCCCGCGCCATCGCCACGCATGTGAAGAAGAAGTATCCCGGCGTCGCCGCCGTGGATCGCCTCATCCTCGATGCCAAGGCCCCCGACGGCCACGACTATGGTGACCTCGCCCTGCGCCTGGATCAAGCCGGGCCGGGCTCCGCCTTTGCGGAGGAGAGCCCCGTGCTGCTCAGCTTCCCCAGCCTGGAAAACGACCCCGCCTCGCCCATGGTCCTGCTGGGCGGCGACGACATCCGCCTCTACGACGATCCCGCCTTCGGCTTCATGCCCCAGGACCACGCCGCCGACAAGCCCCTGCGCGCCGGCTTCGCCCAGCACCTGGCCGTCTATCTCGGCAAGGCCCTAGACACCTACGCCCCGACCGCCGCCGCAAGCACCGCGCCACGCCAAGCCTTCGCCAAACGCCTAGACGACGAGGTGCGGGCCAAGCAGCTCGTCATCTGGCTCCTCCCCGCCCGCGACCTCGTCCTGCCCGCCAGCGCCGGGGTCGAATGGTCAGGGGTGGAGTTTAACGAAGCCCGCCATCCGCCGGAGTCGATCACGCCCGAGGTGCGGTAGGCTCCCCCACCGCAAACCCTTCCCTTCATCTTGGATATGCCATTCTCCCTGCCCGGTGAACCCCTTCTGCGACCTCGGATATAGCGTTCTCCCTACCCGGAGAGACCCTTCTCCGACCTCGTCCCCGCCGCCATGCAAGATGGCATCAAGCCCCCGCGCTGGGTCCAACCCAACGCGCCAGGGGTGTGGTCCGCATGGGACCCATACGGTTCAGGGAGCCGCATCGGGCCGGTGCGGACCACTTCGCCATGTGCCATCGGCAGCACCACCGCCTCGCAACAAGCGTAAAAAGAGGTGGGCCTGCTTCACCGAATGAGTTTACTGTGTCGGCTTACCCCTGATGAAATCTGTCTTGCCCCTGGTGCTTGCCCTGTCCGCTGCCGCCGTCGTCCCGGCGCAGGAAGGTCCGCGCCTGCTGTGGCAGCCGGTGATGGAATACATGGTGCGGGAGCCGACGAAGATCCCCAGCCGGAAGGCGGTGGGGGTGCTGAAGATGAACCCGTTCATCACTTACACGCACCTGGGCACCGACTTTGGCTTTCACGGGCCGGGCGAGCGCTTCATCACCTGGGACCAGGGCAGCGTGAGCTTGTCGCTGGAGAATCAATCGGACTGGGCGGGCATGTGGCACTCGCTGGCCGGGATGGCTATCGCGCCCGAGGAGACGATGGATTTCCAGGCCTGCTACCCTGGCCTGATCACGGCCGCTGCGCAGCCGCAGATCAATGCGCTGCTGGTGAAGGCGACGGGCAAGGGCAGGCTGAAGTTTGAAATCAAGGGGCCGCCGCCTGAGCAGTCGCTGCTGTGGACGCGGGTGCTAGACATTGACGATGCGGAGCCGCGCCCGATCACGCTACCGCTGTCGCCCGCCGAGATGCGCCGGGCGAAGTTCCTGATCTGGACGGCGGAGCCGGGTGCGTCCCTGGCGCTGACCAGCTTGCAGTTCGGCGTGCAGATGCCCGCCATGCCCTTCGAGCGGTATGTGATGCTGATCTCGCTAGCGAAGCTGGCGCGCTGCTACACGCCGGGCCGGGGCTTGGTGCGGGACCGTGCGCACATCACCAGTGGCACCTTTGATACCATCCCGGCGTCGGGCATGTTCGCGCTGGCGGTGGCGGCGGCCAGTGTGCCGGAGGTGGGCTTGGTCGACCCCGAGAAGGCTCGTGAGGTGCTGCTGGAGGTGGAGAGAGACATCGCCGCCGCGCCCAAGGCCCGGGGTTTGCTGCCGCACTTCACCCGCCGCGAGAGGGGCAAGACGGTGATCCACCCTGGCACGGAGTTCAGTACGGTGGACACCAGCCTTTGCTACCAGGGGCTGCTGCTGGGGGCAGAGATCCTGGGTGATGAGGCGGCGAAGGCGCGCCTGCTGGCCGCAATGCGGGCGATCGATTTCAAGGCTCTGACGTTGCCCGATGGCAGTATCAGCCACGGACTGAAGGACGACGGCCGCACACTGCTGCCGCACGGGTGGAAGGACTGGGGCGGTGAGACGGCCCTGGTGCTGCTGCAACGCCGCCTGGCGAGCGACGCCCCCGTCCCCCAGGTGATGAGCAACACGGGGCACCCGTGGCAGGGCACGGGCTTCATCTCCGAACTGCAGAGCCTGTTCCACCCCGATTTCGACACCCCCACGCCGGACGCGGTGAGCAAGGTGAACTGGATCGCCGCACGCCGGGCGATGCTGAGCGCGCAGAAGGCCTATTTCCCCCAGACGCTGCCGGAGAGCCGGGCCGCACGCCAGGGTTGGTATGGCCTGTCCGCCGGTGAGGGCGCGTATGGGACGACCTATAACGTGAATGGCGTGGACATTCCCAAGCAAAGCCTGATCCACCCGCATTACATGCTGATGACGGCGACGACCGAGCCTGACCCGGCCACGACGTATCGCCTGCTGGGCGATCTGGAGAAGTCTGGCTACCTCAGCCCGTGGGGCATGGTGGAAAACATCAGCGCCGACGGCACCCGCTACCTGCCCATGATCAGCGCGCTGAATGCAGCTTTTGAGGCCATCGGCTCCTACCACCTGATGGCGCAGGCGCTGAAGCAGGAGGACGTGATCTACAAGGCCAGCCAGGACATCCCGGAAGTGCGCGCCGCCATGAAGATCTTCTACCCTGGTCCGGTGGCCAGCCGCTGAGAAAGGGCTTGTCGTCCTGGCACGGCATCCGCACACTCCGCGCCACATGAAGAAAGCCGAGAGTCTGACCAGCCGCCGCACACTGATGTTGCTGCTGCTCGCCGCCCTGCCCGTGCTGGTGCTGGTCGTGGGCCCGCTGCTCACCGAGCGCATTGAGCAGCCCTTGCAGACCCTGGAGTGGCGCTTGCAGAACTACGTGCACAGCCATGCGACGCCTGCACCGCTCAACGAAGCCGTGATCGTGCTTGGCGTTGATGATGCCACGCTGGAACTGAAGTCGGCTTGGCCAGAGGATCTGGAGGAGTCAAGCGCGCTCCAATTGATGAAGAAGGGCTGGCCTTTTTCCCGTGGCGTCTATGCCGAGGTGGTGACGCGCTTGATGGAAGCCGGGGCCAAAGGTGTGTTCCTGGACTTGATCTTCACCGGCCCTTCCGTGGAGCACCCGGAGGGTGACGAGGCCTTCCGGCAGGTGCTGGCAAGGTATCCCGGCAGAGTCATGCTGGCCGCCAGTTTCACCGAGGCGACAGGCAACCGGATGACAAGCTTCTTGCAAAAGCCCTGGGACGGTTTCGTGCCCGATGTCGATCCACCGCCGCCTTATGTGGGCTTCATCAATTACTGGGCCGATCCCGACCAAGTGGTGCGTTGGACGCGCTTCCACAGGTCCATGCGCAACGAGGACGCCAACCGGCCGGAGCTTGCGCACCTGGATCTGATGGACTCCATCACCACGGCCATGCTGCGTGCCATGGGCCAAGAAGCTCTGGCTCCCAAGGATGATGCGCAGTATTTCCCCCGCCTGAGCGATCCTGGTGCCTACCCGCCCTACTCTCTGCATGAGATCTTCGTGCCCGACCTCTGGCAGAACAACTTCCAAAGCGGAGCCGTCTTCAAAGACAAGCTGGTCCTCATTGGCAACGTGACGCCGCACGCTCAGGATTTCCACGTCACGCCGGTGGGTCGCATGAGCGGGGTGCAAGTGCACGCTCAGGTGCTTGCTGCGACGTTGAACGGGCAGTTCCTGGAGTATGTGCCCCGCTGGATGGAATACCTTGGGATCATCGCTGCGGCCTTGTCTGCCTGGGCGTTGGTGGCTTTCCTGCGTCGCCCAGTGACGACCATGTTCCTGCTCATCGCAGGCTCATTCCTGCTGGTGGTGGCGTGCCAGGAGCTATTTGAGCGCTGGAACTTCGTGGTGGAAGGCGTTGGCCCAATGCTGGCCTTCAATCTGGCAGGCCTGCTCGGCCTGTCTTACGACTTCATGCTGGAGCGTCGGCAGCGGCAGCAGTTGCGCGGCTACCTGCAACGCTACTTCTCCCCTGACGTGGTGGATTTGATGCTGCGTGACCCGGAGCACTTCCGCACGCTGCAACGGGGGGCAAACCGCGTGATCACCGTGTTGTTCAGCGACTTGCGAGGGTTCACCAGTCTGTCGGAAAAGCTGACCCCGCAGCAGCTTGTGCATCAGTTGAACGAATACTTCAACCGCATGGTGGCGGTCATTCACGGGCACACGGGCGGTATCGACAAGTTCATTGGCGACGCCATCATGGCCGTGTG
This sequence comes from Verrucomicrobiaceae bacterium, assembly GCA_964203095.1. GTDB lineage: Bacteria > Verrucomicrobiota > Verrucomicrobiia > Verrucomicrobiales > Verrucomicrobiaceae > JAEUHN01. The sequence goes on from CAXNNN010000030.1 coordinate 11,666, forward strand.
GGGCTGGGTCGGCAGCACCAATGACGACGAGAGCATCAAGCAAAGCGCCGTCGACGCCGTGGTGGCCACGCTGAAGATGCGCGAGGAGCTGGAGACGCTGAATGCGGACTGGGTGGCCAAGGGGATCGGCGAGCTCAAGATCGGCGTCGGCATTCACCAAGGCGAGGCTGTCGTGGGTGACCTGGGCAGTGAAAAACAGAGCGGCTTCACGGTCATCGGCGACAGCGTGAACACCGCCTCCCGCCTGGAAGGCACGACCAAGGAATACGGCGTGGACAACATCATCAGCGATGTGATCTGGCGGCATGTGAAGGATCGCTTCCTGTGCCGCAGTGCGGATTTGGTGCGCGTGAAAGGCAAGCTGGTGCCAACCCCCATCTACACGGTGCTCAAGGAAGGCACGATGGCACCCCCGCTTGGCCTAGAAGCCTATGAGCAAGGTTTGGCCTTGTATCGTAAGGGCGACTTCGCCGAAGCGCTGACCAAGCTCAACCAAGCCGCCAGTGAGGGCCTGAACGACTACCTCACGCAGGTCTACATCAACCGCTGCACCGCTTTGATCGGAACCCCACCCGAGACCTGGGATGGGGTGTTCGTGATGACGAAGAAGTAGCCAAGGAGTGACGACACCTTGCCGTCACATTCAAGACCGATTCGACGGCAAGATGCCGTCGCTCCATGCTCAGGGAACGATCTCGCCCGAGCCGGTATAGATCCACTTGGTGACCCTACCGTTCTTGATCTGCGCCTGAGCGTCCTGCTCGAACTTGCCGAAGGGTGTCGTGGCTTCAAAGGTCACGGTCACCGCCCAGAAGCTGTCTTTCTCGGCTTTCTCGCGGGTCACGTCGCCCCACTTCTTGATGTTCTCTGGCTTGATCTCAGTGACCTCGCCCGACTTCATGCTGTCCAACAGAACAGCAAAGGTGCCATCGGCACTCTTCTCGGGCTTCGTATCAGCGACGGGGCCAGCCTTGGTCACGGCTGCTTTCGGATTCTTGGCGGCCATCTTCTTGGCTTCGAAGGCCTGCCGCGCAACATCAATGGTGCGGGTCTTGTAGCCCTCGTAGGCGGCGATGACGATTTCCTTGATGTTGGTGTCGTCGATGCCCAAGCGACCACGAAACGGCGACTCCGGCGAAGGGGCCATGATCAGCTCGGCTCCGTCTTGAGAGATGGCGTAGGCCATGCCACCGGCGGCGATCTTCGTGGCACCGATCTGGCTCTTCACTTCGATGTCTTTGCTGATCTTCACCTGGCGAGGGAAGACGCTCTTGGACACCATGGTCCAATTCTTCGTTACTTCCTCAATCGGCGCGAAGGTCGGCGGGACAAACTCGTCCGCCTTAGGCTTCGGCGGTGGCGGCGGTGGTGGTGGTGGCGCGGCGACCACTGGCATCTCCACCTTCGGCTCGGGCTTAGGCCCCGGCTCAGGCTGGCGCTTCACCTTGACCTTGGGCATCTCGAGCACCACGGGCTTATCGACGACGACCACCTTGGGGGTGGGCTTATCGATACCGAAATAGGCTCCGAACGGCGGATACACATACTTGTAGGAGACGAAGCCGATGCCGACGGCGAGGAGGAGGGCCAAGAGTGGTTTCATGGGGTGGTCTCAGAATACGCAAGGAAGCCAGGCTTTGCAACCCCGCCCACTCACCATGACGAACCGTCCCAGGCTATTCTTTAGCCACAGCTTGCGCTTGGCTGTGATTGTCACGAGCTATCTTGCGCGCCTCGCCCACGGGGTGCGGGCAGACTTCTACGCAGAGAAGCGGAAGGGAGCCCGGTGCCTCGTGCTTGAGCGCCTTGCTGGCAGCGGCTCCGGCCAAGGGCTGCCCTGGCGCCAGGTCCCAGGCGATCCTCCTCAGGCACTTGGTGCTGGAATCGCAGCAGCGAGCGATCATATCCATGGCCTGATCATCACGGATGCCATTGGCGAAACGATACATGCCGGTCTGCCGAGCGAGGTTCACCCGCAGAGGCACCGCGTGCAGCGTGCCCGCCTCCTCCTGCATGGCGAGCCCCACAGCAGCCGGATAGAAGATGTCGATCGCCAGATGCAAGCTAGCCACATCCGGCAGGTGCAATGCCCAGCCTCGCTTCAAGTTTGGCGCGGTCTTGAGCGCGCGGAAGTTGCCCTCGGCGTCCAGCTTGCACAGCTCCCGGGCGGCTTCCCAGCCGTGGTGCGCTTGCAACTCTGGCAGGCCTTCGTCCTGCGCGTGCGTGAGCACAAAGCCCTCGCCCTGACTGAGGATCTTCACCTGACCGATGAGCAGCGAGCCCGTGGCCAGCGTCGCCTTGAACCAATCGATGAGCTTGGGCGCTGATGGCGACCCTGCGGCGGGAGCGTGCTTGCGATCAAACTCCACGATCTGATCCAGAATGACATCCGCCATGAGCACCTCGGTGCCAATGGCGTTGGAATAGTAGAGATTGCGCCCTTGCAGGTGATGCGGGTTGTGGCGAAAGACCTCGCGCTGGCTGGCGGCGGCGCCCACATCAGCCTCCATGCCGAGCAAGACAGGAATGTCTTGATAACTGTGCAAGCCGTCAGCGATGAAGAAGGGCACCACGACTACATTCGGACTGGTGGTCAGCGTGTGCCAATCATTGACCAGCGGCTTCTCTTCCATGTAGGCATCGACCACTTCGGCGAAGCCATAACCGCCATCACGAATGAGCGCGACCTGCTGCTCGATGACCTTGCGGCTGTTCTCATTCAAGCTGGTGCCATGACCAACGATGATAAGGCTGGTCTCGCCACGGGGCACGCCAGGGGCAACCTCATCCGCGCGCTGGAGCAGCAGCTTGGTCATGTTCGGATGAATGCCGACCGGGTCGCAGTAGTAGAGTCGCTTGCCTTCGGTGTCAGTCACCGGGCCACTGACCCGCAACTCTCGCGGCAACACTTCCTGACAGAAGTAGCCCTCGCTGATGAAATTCGGCACCAGGTAGATCTCGCGGCTATCGAGCATGGAATACACCTCTCGCATGGACGGCTCTTCCTTCCAGAAGCAGCACGCTACTTCCGCAAACAAACCACGACGGCGAATCTCATCGGCGTGCTGAAAGGTCGGGGTGCTGGAGTCAGGATTCAGCGTGGAACCGTGGCCAATGATGACAAGAGCTGCGTGGGGTTTCGGGGCAAACATGCGGAAATGCGGAGGGCGTAGAGCTAAGGGAAAAAATCAGAATACAAAGGAGCTTACGATGCGGATCAGGCAAGCACGACGCTGAAATCACTCTTTGCCCTCAGCCCTATGCCCTTTGCCCCCTACCGCAGGGTGCGTGGCACGAAGACCGACGCCATGCCAGCTGCCTTCGCAGCGTCCAGCCCGCTCTGCCCATCCTCAAAGACCAAGCAATCCTCGGGCTTCACGCCCATGCGCTCGGCCGCCAGTAGGAACATGTCGGGCGCAGGCTTGCCACGCGCGACATTGCGCGGCGTGATGATCTGCTGAAACAGGCCCATCAGAACCGTAGCCGTCAAGCAAGCGACAACCGTCTCCGGCTCGCTGCCTGAGGCGACGGACATGGGTAGCTTGCCGAACCATTGGCGAGCCACATTGGCCACGGGCGTGATCTCTTTGATTTCGGGGATGTGCTTCATGAAGCGCTCGGACTTTACCTCCGCGACACTGTCAGGATCAATCGCGCAGCCATGCTCCTGATTCAGCAGGATCACCGTGTCCTGCTCGCGCACGCCCGCCAAGCTGTAGAAACGCTCCTCGGTAAACTCGAAGGGAGCCTGGTGGGCCTTCAAGCTCTCGCACCAAGCCACGTAGTGCAGTGGCATCGAATCTACCAAGGTGCCGTCGCAGTCGAAGATGAAGGCCGCGAAATCGCGATCAGGAAGTTGAAGCATCCCACGGTCATAAAACACGCCGGGCAGCGATGCAAATGCTGGCTTGGATGCAGCCGCCCGCTTATCCGATCCGTTACGCATCCACATCTTATGAGCAAAGCGATCACTCCTGGAAGCCCCGCCCCGAAGTTCAAAGCCGCCGTCGTCGGTGGCGATTATGCCGCTGGCGATACCGTTAGCCTTGCCGATCTGAAAGGGAGCACCGTGGTGCTGTATTTCTATCCCAAGGACGACACTCCTGGCTGCACCAAACAAGCCTGCGCACTCCGCGATGGTTGGGCAACCATCAGACAGAAAGCCAAGGTCTTCGGAGTCAGCATCGACTCGATTAAGAGCCACGAGAAGTTCATCAAGAAGCACGCACTTCCCTTCCCCATCCTCAGCGATGAAGACAAGACTATCGTCGAAGCCTATGGCGTATGGGTGGAGAAGAGCATGTACGGCAAGACATATATGGGCACGGAACGCACCACCTTCGTGATCGACGGCGCAGGCAAGATCAAAGCCGTCTTCCCCAAGGTTAAGCCCGACGAGCACCTCGACCAAGTGCTCGCAGTGCTTTGAGGCGCTACTCCATCATCAGCCCGCGTGCGATGATCGCGTCCACAGGATTCAAATCATCTGTGAATACCACGCCGCCAACCGGCCACCGCGCGGGCGGCACGTAGTTGTTTGCAATGCGCCATGG
>CAXNNN010000031.1:0-16110 GCA_964203095.1 Verrucomicrobiaceae bacterium
TGGTAACATTCCCACTAGATGTGATTCTCCGAATCGATTGATTGAATGTATCTGAGACAAGGAGGTCACCTGAAGCCGTGATGCAAACTCCGCCAGGACGGCTGAATTTTGCTACTGATGGACTGCCATTCACATTTCCAGACTGGCCAGCTAATCCCACGAAGGTAGTCACTTCGCCCGCCATTGTGACTTTTCGGATGGTATGATTGCTGGCATCCGTCACAAAAAGATCCCCACCTGAAGAGACGCATAGTGACGTCGGTAGATTGAAGCGCGCGAGGCCGCCCAAACCATCGCTTGAACCTGTAGTTAGCGAGAGGCCCGCCAGCGTAGTCACTGTCCCATCTGTCAAGATCTTACGGATTGTATGGCTCTCGGTATCTGCGACATAGATGACGCCGTTGGCATCCGCGGCGATGCCTCTGGGTTGCCGGAAACGCGCCTGAGATGCGTTTCCATCTGCGCTCCCCGCTGCTCCCAGACTGCCTGCGAAGGTGGTAACTTCACCGGCTGGACTGATCTTGCGGATGCACTGATTCCCTCGATCACAGACATATACATTTCCGCTGCTGTCCACAGCAACACCTGATGGCCGATTGAACCGAGCTAAAGCACCCAATCCGTTCACGGCTCCGGCGTAACCTGCCTTACCAGCCAAGGTCAAAACCGTGCCATTGGGCAACACCTTGCGCACAGTGTGATTAAGATCGTCAGCCACATAAAGATTTCCGCTGGCATCAGACGTCATGCCATAAGGATAATAAAACTGAGCCTGATCGCCCGGCCCATCTCTACCACCAGGCATGGCACCAGCAAGGGTCCGCCAAACATATTGCTGGCCTACTATCTGGGTGCTGAAACAAATGAGATAGGCTAGGAGCGCACGCTTAACGCAGAGAACGGCAAAGCCAAAAGTCGTTTCATGAGAATGGAAGCGCCCTGAATATCGGTATGCGGCTGGGGTTTCGTTCATCTTTGATGAAGGGTGTTTAAAAACGCGCGGTGGGTTGCGAGTAGCTCTTGAAGGGGTGTGAGCGCAGGTCGTACAAGCACGCCCTTCATTCCTGAAGATGGTGGGCGGCATAGGTTGGAATACAGCGGAATCGAAGAACGCTCATTGTAGTCAGTGATTATACCGAGAACATATATGAGATACAATAACAATTAAGAGGCAACATACCCTGACGGTTCGGTCTGCAAGCATGTGCCGTGGTATTTTTCGTGAATTATCCGTCATCACCACACGAGAGCTGATAAGCATTTCCCTAGATATTGGCTGCCGTTGGATGCTGGTGAAATGAGGCGGCGTAAAAAACACTGTCCGCGCCGCTGAGATCCTGCTTATAAAGAGGGGCCATGAGTTCCTCTCACGTTCTGCTCGCCTCCCTCCTGTTCGTCTCCGTCAGCTGCACCAGCCTGTCGCCTGATGCCCAAACCTTGACCAAGGGCAAGCAGACCGCTACCTCCACGGCGGAGGCCCAGCAGCGCTTGCAACGTGGCAATGCTCGTTTCGTTGCTGGTCGCCCGCTGCATCGCGATCAGGTGAAGCAGGTGGAAGAGACCAGTCACCACCAGTTTCCCTTCGCCAGTGTCGTGAGCTGCATTGACTCGCGCACCAGCACGGAGCTGATCTTTGATCAAGGCATCGGCGACGTCTTCAATGCACGCGTCGCGGGCAACATCGTGAATGCCGACATCCTCGGCAGTCTTGAATACGCCTCGAAAGTCGCGGGATCAAAGCTCATCGCCGTCATTGGCCACACGCACTGCGGCGCGATCAAGGGAGCCTGCGACCATGTCGTGCTGGGCAACCTGACCGGCCTGCTCAGCAAGATCGAGCCAGCGGTCGCCGCGACCCCCACGAAGACAGGGGAGGAACGCAGCTCGAAGAACGCGGCCTTTGTCGATCACGTGGCCGAGAAGAATGTGCTCCTCACCATGGCCAACATCCGCAAGCAGAGCGCGATCCTGAACGAGATGGAGAAGGCTGGCCAGATCAAGATCATCGGCGGCATGTATGACATCGAGACCGGCAAAGTGACCTTTTTGGAGTAACGCGCGAAGCACGCGATTGCGTGACAAGGCGGCGGGTGTTGGTGACGTAGAAGACTCATGCTCACTCGCCGCCAACTCCTCGCCACCACCGGTCAAGGCTTTGGTGCGCTCGCGTTTTCATCACTGGAGGCAGCGGAGACCTCACATCGCTCGCAGGTCGTCGCGCCAAAGGCGAAACGTGTGGTGCAGCTGTTCATGGGCGGGGCGGCCAGCCACATTGACCTCTTCGATTACAAGCCTGCACTGATCAAGCACCACGGCGAGGAGTCGAATTTCGGCGAGCAGGTGGAGGCTTTTCAAAATGGCCTTGGCCCGTGGAAGAAACCGGTGTGGGAGTTCAAGCCCTACGGCCAGAGCGGCAAGAGGCTTAGCGAGGTCGTCGCGCCGCTCGGTGCTTGTGTCGATGACATGGCCTTTGTGCACAACATGGTCGGCAAGACCGGCGTGCATTCGCAGGGCACGCTGCTGCAAGCCACGGGCTTCAACCTACCCGGCTTTCCTGGGGTTGGTTGCTGGGTGAGCTATGGCCTCGGTTCGCTGAGTGACAATTTACCCACCTTCGTGGTGCTACCGGATCATCGCGGCTTTGCCTCGAACGGACCGAAGAACTGGGACAGCGCCTTCCTGCCCTCGCAACACGCAGGAACCATCATCTACCCTGGGGCCGAGGTGCCCATCAGCGATCTGTTCCCGCACAAGGCCGGGCGTTACATCACCGCCAAGTCCGACCGCGCAGGCTTCGCCTTGCTGGAGCAGCTGAACCGCCAGCACCTGCACCAGCGCGAGGAGGACTCGCGCTTGGATTCGCGCATCAAGAGCTACGAACTGGCCGCCAAGATGCAGCTCGCGGCACCCGAGGCCTTGGACATCAGCAAAGAGTCCACAGCAATGAAGGCGATGTATGGCATCCAGGAGCATCGCAAGGTCTGGCCCACGGAGATCAATCCCGAAGAGGAAGCCGATTACATGGGCCGCAAGTGCCTGACCGCGCGTCGCTTGCTGGAGCGCGGCGTCCGTTTCGTGCAGATCTGGAGCGGCAACGACAACGGCTTCCCGCGTCGCAACTGGGACAGCCACGAGGACGTGGAGCGCGATCACGGCCCGCTCGCCTGGGGCATGGCCAAGGCGGTCAGCGCCTTGATCCTCGATCTGAAACAACGCGGCCTGCTCGACGACACGATCATCCTGTGGACCACCGAATTCGGCCGCATGCCCAGCACGCAAGGCGGCAAAGGCCGCGACCACAACCCGTATGTCTTCACCAACTGGCTCTGCGGCGGGGGCATCCAAGGCGGAGTCATTGCAGGCGAAAGCGACCAATGGGGCTACAAGCCGCTCGACCGCGCCAACCCCACGACCTGCTACGACATCCACGCCACGATGATGCACCTGCTCGGCATTGATCACGAAAAGCTCACTGTCAGACACAACGGCATCGACCGCCGCCTGACGGATGTGCACGGGCATGTGATTCGGGATTTGGTGGGGTGAGCACCATGTCAAGTCGATCAATACCACCGAGAGCAATCAGCGGTCCTGAATTGCAGACAATGCAGCTCATGATGCAGCAGGCGACTCTCTAAATGCCTCCAGGCTTTTGATAGAGATCGTCAAAGTCTTGTTTCTTGACCGATTCACGGAAACCCGCGAAAATCCGTGCATGACTTACTCCTCCACGCTTACGTCGAAAAATCAGACCACACTGCCGAAGGCCATTGCTCTGCTGCTGGGCGTGAAGCCGCAGGCCAAGCTCTCGTATGAGGTCACGGACGAAGGAAAAGTGCTTCTCAGCGCCAAGTCTGCGACGTTCAAAGACATCGCTGGCAGCTTTCCAAAGAAGAAGCCAGCCAAGGCGGTCGCCGTTGAAGACATGCGCAGGGCCATCGCGGCTGGAGCGGCCAAACGGTTCGAGAAATCCGTCAAATGACCGGCATCGACACCAATGTGCTTGTCCGCTATCTCGCACAAGACGACGAGGTGCAGTTGTGTGCTGTGCTCGCGATGCTGTTGAAGAAGAACGCGACCTTCTTCGTGCCGGATCTTGTGCTCGTGGAGGTCGATTGGGTGCTCAGTACGCTCTACAATTGGACTCCCGATGAAGTGGCTGAGGCTTTTGGTCGGCTGATGACAGTCCACAACCTCATCTTCGAGGACGAAGGCCGTATTCGCGCGGCGCTGCGAGCCTTGCGGCAAGGTGCTGACCTCTCCGACGAACTCATCGTGGAGCGTTGTCGCGATATGGGCTGCAAATCGCTAGCCTCGTTCGACAAGGGCATGTTCAAACGACATCGCGGCTTTGTGGACGTTCCTGTATAGTTCAGCTCAAAGCAGTTGCCCGCAGCTGGCCCACCGCCCCAATCAACAGCACGCACTCCACATCCTGCCCTAGCGGGTAGCTCTCCTCACCAGGATAGATGACCGGTTTGCGCTCGGGTTTCAGGTCTTTGCAGCCTTCGTGGAAGCCGCAGGCGGGGGTGGGGGTGAGGCTGCGTTCACACTCGAAGGCCCAGCGTTTGGAGGGGCGGAGTTCGAGCATGAGGTCGATCTCGGCTCCGGCGGAGGTGCGGTAGCAGAAGGCCTCGGTGCCGGTGGGTGAGGCAGCGATGAGGTTCTCGATCACCCAGCCTTCCCAGCTCATGCCTGCCACCGGATAGCCAAGTAAATCGTCGAGTGTGGTGATGCCTAGCAGTGCGTGGACGAGGCCGCTATCACGCACATAGACCTTCGAGCTTTTCACCAGGCGCTTGCCCGCGTTCGATGCCCAAGGCGTCAGGCGGCGGACGAGCAGCAGATCGCAAAGCAGGTCGGCATAGCGACCCACGGTCTGCCCGCTGACGCCGAGCGCGGCGGCAAAACGGGCAGCGTTCACCATGCCACCTTGATCATGAGCGAGCATGATCCAAAGACGGCGAAGGGTTTCCGCCGGGATGCGTGGGCCAAGTTGTGGAAGGTCGCGCTCCAGGTAAGTGCGGACGAAGTTGCGCCGCCATTCGAGCGAAGCCGCGTCATCTGAGGCTATGAAGCTGGAAGGAAATCCTCCACGCAACCAGAGCGTATCGGCGCTTTTGGCTCCGGTCTCCTCAAGCAGCAGCGGAGGTAGCTCGGTGTAGGCGATGCGGCCCGCGAGGCCTTCAGTACCTTGCTGCAACAGGTCGATTCCCGCTAAGCCGAGTCCTAGGAAGCGTCCGTTTCCCTTTTCCGAACGACGGCCCTCATCGACAAGTCCGCACAGCACCTGGAAAAGACCGGGCACTCACTGGATTTCGTCAAGGATGACGAGTTTATCCTCATGCCAACAAAGGAACAACTCGGGCTCGGCCAGCTTGACGAGATCGGAAGGCGATTCGAGGTCGAGGTAGATGGCCGGGCGGTTCTCCCCGACCGCGAGTGCCAGCGTCGTTTTCCCCACCTGACACGGTCCAATCAGCCCGACCACAGGGTGGCGATTGAGCATTTCGGTAAGTTCAGTTTCAAGAAGACGGCGATACGTACCTTGGAAATCTTCCATGCCATGGAAGATTTCCAATGTTCAAGATGCTCAGATGTAGCAGCGAAATTCGCCCCATGCCTGCGAGTTAGATGCTCGTGTACTCAGACTGCGAGGCCTAACCACGCCAGGAAAACACTCGAAACCATGGTGCGTAAAGCCAACGCTTGGCCCCAGCGCGGACGAAACCATCAGCAGGTATTCAAACCATAGGGTGTCACCTTGCCACAGGTCACGGCCTGTGAGAAACACTCGTCATGGACAAGGCACCCTTGGCAACCCATCCCATCGTGACGGCGCTGGAGGCGTTTGCTCGTGACGACGACAGTCTGCGTGTGTGGACCGAGCATCTCGAATATCTCTCCCTGAGCGATGGCGAGGTGTTGTTCCACCAGGGCGAGCCTGCGGACTCGATGTTCTTCATTGAGTCGGGCGAGGTCGCGGTGGTGCTGGAGGTGGCGGGGGCGAGTCGTGCGCATGTGCGGAGCTTCGGCGCGGGACAGTGCCTGGGCGAGATCGCGTTTTATCGGCATCAGGTGCGCACCGCCACGGTGGAGGCTGTGGGCGAGGCGGTGCTGTGGCGGTTGAGCGCCGAGAAGCTCGCGCAGTTGGAGCAGCAGCATCCGGCGCTGGCTCTCGCGTTGCATAGGCATGTGGCCTCGCTGCTGGCTGAGCGCTTGTCGTTTAGCAATGTGGAGCTGAAGGAACCGCTGGCGCGTCTGGCTCATGCCTTGCGTGGGCTGGCGGTGAGCGACTTCTCCGGCACGGGTTGGGACCGGCCTGCGGTGGCGCACGCAGCTCAGCGCGAGGATGAAGTGGGCGCTGTAGCGCAGGCGATGGAGTTCCTGGTGGCTCGCTTGCAGGAGCACATTGCCGCCTTGCGCCAGGAGACGGCGGCGCGTGAAGCCATCGTGAGTGAGCTGCGCATCGCGGGGGAAATCCAGTCCAGCTTGCTGCCCCCACCCCTCAGTTCGGAGGAAGCGGCGCGCATCGACTTTGCGGCCATGATTCGCCCAGCACGCGAGGCAGGCGGTGATTTGTATGACGGCTTCTTCCTGCCCGATGGTCGCTTCTTTGTCATGGTCGGCGATGTGTCGGGCAAGGGTGTGCCTGCGGCGGTCTTCATGGCGTTGACGGCAATGTGCGTGCGCACGCTGGCACGGCAAATTCTTGATCCGGGTCCGCTGCTGGCGCAGGTGAATCATCTGCTGTGCGAGCGCAATGAAACGATGCAGTTCGTCACCGCCTTCGCGGCGGTGCTTGATCCCGCAACAGGCAATCTGCACTGGGCCAATGCCGGGCATCCCTCCGCGGCGGTCATTTCCAAATCAGGTCTGGTATGGCTGGAGGGACCGCGTGCCGCGCCACTCGGCGTCTTTGAAGAAACGGTCTTCGTCACCCAAAGCATGAAGTTAGCTCCCGGCGAGGCCTTGCTGATCTACTCCGACGGCGCGTCGGAGGCGATGAATGCACAGGCCGTTCTCTTGGGCAGCGAAGGCATCGAACAATGCTTCGCCTCACAGCGACCTGATACGGCCAGCGGCGTGGTATCGCAGTTGGTCCGGGCGGTGCTGACTCATGAGGCCGGGGAAGCTCAGTCGGATGACCTGACGGTGGTGGCGGTGAAGTGTGCGACCGCTTGAGGCAAGCGCTCAGCCTCGCACCTCTAAAACGTCAAGCAGCCCAGAGACGCGCAGCACCTCCTTCACGGCAGGCGTCGGGGAAAGGAAGACCGCGCGGCCACCACGAGCTTTGAACTTCTTCGCTGCCAGGATGAACACCCGAAGCCCGGCACTGCTGACGTAGTCGAGTCGCGAGAGATCAAAGCTGACATGCTGCACGCCCTCCATGAGCAGCGTCTCCACTTCCTGCTCTAGCAAGGGGCTGCTCAAGGTGTCCAGCCGGGCAGTGACAGGTAGCATGTGATCATCGACCCCGTGCACGAGTTCGAGCGTGATGATGTTCTGGTCCTCACGGCGTTCATGGCGACACACGTCCATCAACTGCCGAACCAGATGCACCCCCAAGCCACCAACGGGCAGGTCCTCCAACGGCTCCTGGCGATCCAACCGAGGGCGAGCAAAGGGATCGTAAGCCGGGGCACTGTCGATGATCGTCACACGGATGCGGCCCGCCACGGGCGTCTCCAGCGTGACGCTGAAACGGTGTCCGTCTGCAGCACCGTAGCCATGCTGGATCACATTGGTCACCATCTCCTCCAGCGCCAAATGCAAAGACATCTGATGCTTGTCGCTCAGTGTCAGCGGCGCGCAGAAGGCCTCGACGAAAGCCACCAGACGCCGCAGTTCCCCCAGGTCACTTGCCAGCACAAGGGTCTGAGGGGTCAGGTTCATGGGCCGTTAGATGTAAAGGTCGTTCAGCATCGCAGCAGCACTCTCGTCGAGCTGCTCGCGGCGACGCACTTCATCAAAGCGATCCAACAAATCCTCCGGCCGCAGGCGCTTCTTCTCAGCACCGCGAATGTCATGTAAAACGCGACCGCGATGCATCATGATGATTCGGTCGCCCAAGCTGACTGCCTGCTGCATGGAATGCGTCACCATCAGTGTCGTTAATTGATCACGCTGGATGACTTCATCGCTGAGCGTGATCACCTGATCGGCGCTCTTCGGATCGAGCGCAGCCGTGTGCTCGTCGAGCAGCAGCAGCTCCGGCTTGATCCAGGTGGCCATCAACAGCGTGAGCGCCTGGCGCTGACCGCCGGAGAGCGAGCCGATGGCATTGTCGAGCCGGTCTTCGAGCCCCATCTTCAGCGAGGCAATGCGGTCGCGCAGTGGCCTCATCACCTGAGGCGACAGCGCCCAGCCGAGCCCCCGGGCCTGACCACGCTTGCTAGCAAGCGCGAAGTTCTCTGCAATCGACATGGTGGGAGCCGTGCCACTGAAGGGATTCTGGAACACACGGCCGATCAGCTTCGCGCGCTTGTGCTCTGGCCACTTCGTCACGTGATGACCAGCGAGATTGATAGTGCCTTCATCGACATAGAAGGAGCCCGCCACCGCGTTCAGCAGCGTGGATTTGCCGGAGCCGTTCATGCCCAGCACGATGACGAATGAGCCGGGCTCGATGGTGAGATCGACACCTTGCAACGCACGGACTTCGTTCACCGTGTCAGGGTTGAACGTTTTGCGGATGGCCTTGATCGAGAGCATGGTTCAGGCGGCGTGTTTCCGAGTTTTCAGGCGCTCCAAGAATCCGGGCAGCACCAAGGCAGCGAAGACGAACAGCGCGGTGATGAGCTTCAGGTCATTCGGGTTCAAGCCCCAGCGCAGGGCGATGGCGACGAGCAGCCGGAACAACACCGAGCCCATGATCGTGCCGACGATGGTCAGGCCAAGGCTGCGCGTGCCCGTAAGCGCCTCGCCAATGATCACACTCGCCAAGCCCCACACCACCATGCCAATGCCCATCTGCGCATCGGCAAAGCCTTGGTATTGCGCAAGCAGCGCGCCAGACAAAGCGACGAAGCTATTCGCGAGTGCGAGTCCGAGAATGATGTTCAGTTCCACGTTCGAGCCGAGTGCACGAATCATCTGCGGGTTGTCGCCTGTCGCACGCATCGCGGTGCCTAGCTGGGTGCGGAAAAAGGCGAACAGTGCAGCACCTGCGAGCCCAGCAAACAGCAGCGTGAGCACCAGCAGCGCGGCATCCGCCGACGCGACCGTCCACCCCAGCACATTCACGGTCTTGCCATTCGCCAGCCACTCGCCCGTGCTCTCGCCATAGCTGGCTAGCGTGCGGGCCTGCATCAGCGGCACATTGCTGCGGCCCATGACATGCAGGTTCACCGAATACCGCGCCGTCATGACGAGGATGCCTGATAGGAGCGAATTGATCTTGAACTTGGTGTGGATGATTCCCGTCACCGCACCCGCACAAGCCCCGCCAAGCGCGCCTGCGGCGGTGGCCAGCACCGGGTTCACTCCTTTCACCAGCATGACCGCCGCGATGGAGGCACCGAGGGTGATGGAGCCGTCCGTGGTGATGTCGGACATGGAGAAGATGCGGAAGGACACCAGCACTCCCAGCGCGAGCAGCGACAGAATGAGGCCAATGATCAGAGCGCCAATGAGAAGAGTCATGCGTCAGGGGGTGATGGGTGCGATCCAGACAGCGCCACGGAAGAACTCGCTCTCGCCTGCGCCGTTGATGCCACGCGGATCGGACAGCAGGTGTAGCACGGACTGCAACGATTGGCCGTCGAACAACTCGGATACAGACGCGCTCAATTCGATGCGCCCTTTACGCAGCGGACGATACGGAAAAGCTGCTGCATGAATGTGGCCGAGCAAACCAGCGCTGCGACCCAGAGGCCGCAGCAAGGATTCGATTGAAGAGCCGGGGTTTGCCACGACTCCGACTAACAGTGAGGTAGAATCGCGAAACGCTCGCTCGCTGGTGAAGGACAGCCAGTCACGAATCTGTGGGAACCCAAAGCGTTCGTCGTCACTGGTGGCCACAGGCGCGGGTGATTGACGCAGCGTGGCACCGACAAGCCCTGCGGTCTCCGTGATCGCGACGATCACGACGGCTTCCGCACCACTGAGTTCGAGCGCCATTTGCGCCAGTTCACTCATGCCGATGCTGCGGGCCTCCGCCTTAGCTTCGAAGCGGATCAGTGAACCGAAGCTGCCTTGCGCAAGGAGACCCAGCACTAGATGGCCCTCGGGCACCAGCGCTCCTTCGCTGACCATGAAGTCTGGCCGGCTTGATCCATCCGCAGGCTGAAAGGCAGCCACCCCTGAAACCGCGAGCAACTCACCACAGCGTGTGGCGCTCTCAGCAAAGCTGGAACCCAGAGCACCGATGCCGAGTGCGACAGTGCTGGCATCAAAGCGTCGTGCCGCCTGAGGCTCAGTCGCGAGGCCACCCTTGAGCAAGGCTGGATCACCCACTGCCTCCACCTTCATACTGCCACCGCCAAGCGTGAAGACCTGATGCGTCGCACTGGGCGAGGCATAGGGCTTACCGTCCTCATCAGCCGCAGCCACCGCCACGACCTCAGAAGTAATGAGCATCTGCAGGCCCGAAAGCTCCAACACCGAGCGCACGGCCTCCGAGGGCCGAATGACGCCAAATCGCCCATTGATGGCCCGCAGTTGCTTGAAGCAAGTCAGCAGCACGCGCAGGCCAGCCGAGCTGATGTAGCTGACGCTCGACATGTCCACATGCAGGCGATGCTCACCACCACGCACGGCATTGGATAGCGCGGTCTCGACGTGATTGCACCAGTTCGCATCCAGCCGCCCATTCAGGCAGAGAACGACAAAATCACCGGAAGATTGGCGGGAGATTTCCATGGCTTACTTGATCACTTTGTCCGCTTCCTTGAGCAAGTCAGGTGGCAACGTCATGCCCACGGCGGCTGCGTTCGCAGGGCTCACGGTGAAGGCGACCTCCTTCGGCAGCACGAAGGGCATCTTCGTCGGGTCCTCTCCGCGAATGACTCGCTCAATCACTTCCACCGTGACCTCGCCCGTGTTGAAATAATCGCGCCCCATTGCGATTGGTGCCCCCAGGGCCACGGTAGTGCTGTTCAAACTGATGAGGGGTTTCTGCGCCTGACGGGCGACCTTGGTTAAAGCATTGAAGCCGGTGGTGGTGAGGTTGTCCGAGATCTGCAGCACGGCATCAATCGGGCGCGCCACAAGGGACAGCGCCGCATCAGGCAGATCGCTAGTGGTGTTCACGGCCACGCTTTCCAAGGTGATGCCGTGTTGCTTGCAGAGCGCTTCGAGGGATTCCTTCATGTCCACCGAGTTGGCCTCCACTGGGCAGAACAAGGTGCCGAGCCGTCGATACTGCGGGAAGTGCTTCTGCACCATCGCCAACGCCTCCTCCACGGGAGCAAAGACGGAGACACCCGTCACATTGGGCAGGTGATCCGTGAAGCTCTTGCCTGCGCCCGCTGCCACCGGGTTCGCAATGACCGAGAAGACAATCGGCACCTCACGCACCTTTTGTAGCGCGGCTTGCAACGTGGGCGTGGACAGCGGCACGACGATATCGGCACGGTCGGTGAGCACGGCGTCGAAGATCCCATTCAGTGAGGCCATGTCACCCTGCGCGCTGCGATGCGTCAACTCGTAGTCTTTACCAGCCAGCAGCACGCTGCGCTGCCACCGTGCCTTCATCCCGGCTAGCGCTTCCTCACTGGCAATATTCTCGATGTAGTTCACCACGGCGATCTTCCATTTCTTCCCAGTGGGGTTGGGCACCACGGCTGCCTCCGCCGTGTGCTCGACACCCTGTTGATCAATGAACAACTTCGCGCGTGACTGGTGCGCCGCAGCAATGGTCCAGCGATCCTTCAAATTGAGCGTCGCCTGCTGGTTCACCGCCAGCATCTCGGGCATGACATTGACGATCGGCACACTGGCTGGACTGCGACCATCCAAGATCTCACCCGCCAAACGACCCGCAAGGCGACCGACCTCGGCGTAGTCCGCCCCGAGATCAAACAGCGCGCCACGCTTCACGTTGGGCGGAATCACGGTGAAAACGGGAAGGCGGCCCTTCTTTGCCACGGCGATCAGGCTATCCGCCGCCGTCATCACCGTCACATCACCGCCCATCCACAGCGCTTCCACGCCGCGTGCGACCAGAGCCCCAGCGGCCTCGGCCACGCCCGAGGAGTTGTCCACCGTGGACTCCATCAGCTCAATGCCAATCTCAGCACAGGTCTGCCGAGCCAACTTCACCTGCGCTTCCGAATTGGCTTCGGCGGCATTCCAGACGACACCGACTTTCTTCAAGGCTGGATTCATTTCACGCGCGGTTTGAAAGGCCTGCACGATCGGCTGCATGGTGCCAAAGCCCGCGAGATGCGCTGGGTGGTCGAGTGGGTTCGCCTTGCTCACGCCTACCCCGGTGATGGACGGATCGGAAACCAAGGCGAAAACATGCGGCGTGCCGCCCGCCTTGTTCGCGTTGGCCACCGCTTGCAGCGACACCGTGCTGATCGTCATCAGCAGGTCGTAACCACCGCCAACCATCTCCTTCGCAATGGTCTGGGACACCGCGTTGTCACCCTCAGCGTTGTAAAGCTTCAGCTCCAGGTTCTTACCCTGCTCCCAACCCTTCTCCTTCAAGCCCTTGATCATGCCGTCCCTCCCCTGCTCCAGAATCGCCTGCGAAGCATGTTGCAGGATGGCCACCCGCAGCGTGCGGTTCTTTTCGGACTTCGCCGCATTTGAAACGCGCGAGCCCAAATCCGACAGCAACAGCACCGCCGCAGCCGCAGCGATCAAAACAAAGCCCAGGGAGAGTCGGCGAAGCGATTGAACCATCGTCCTCTACTTGAAGCAGGTCACGCCCACACTTCAATGATGTTTCCATCATTCGAAGCCACGGCTTGGACATGGTCGGATTCTCCACCGGTCCTGCACGCTGACACCATTTTCGATTCAGCAGGGCCGTCTATGATGGTAGAGATGAATCGAATCCTGCTCACCCCATGGCTTGCATTGATCACCGCTCCTAGCCTCTGGGCCGAGCCGGTGAACTTCAGTCGCGATGTGCTGCCGGTGCTGTCGGACAACTGCCTGAGCTGTCATGGGCAAGATGAATCGCATCGCAAGGCGGACCTGCGCTTGGACACGCGTGAAGGCGCGCTGATGCAAATCAAGGTGGGCAAACCAGACGTGAGCGAACTGATCGCACGCATCGTCAGCGATGACGAAGACGAGTTGATGCCGCCTCCAAAGTCGCACAAGCCTCGGCTCAAACCTGAGCAGGTGACGATGCTGAAGCGCTGGATCAGCGAGGGCGCGGTGTGGGGCAAGCATTGGTCGTTCGAGTTGGCGGTGAAGGCAAAGCTCACTGATGCCAAGGCGCATCCAGTCGATGACTTGGTGACGAAACGACTGGCGAAGGACGGGCTCGCGTTGGCTCCGCGAACGGCCAAGCACACCCTGATTCGCCGCGCCTCGTTCGATCTGATCGGCCTACCGCCGACGCCGGAGGAAGTGGCTGCTTTTGAGAACGATGCGTCGTCCGATGCGTTCGCGAAGGTGGTGAAGCGATTGCTGGACTCGCCGCACTTTGGCGAGCGCATGGCAATGTGGTGGCTGGATGCGGCGCGCTACTCGGACACCGATGGCTTCCAATCCGATGCCGAACGCACGAACTGGCCGTGGCGTGACTGGGTAGTGTCCGCGTTCAACTCGAACATGCGCTTCGATCAGTTCACCATCGAGCAATTCGCTGGTGACTTATTGCCCAATGCCACACCGGAACAAAAGCTCGCGACCTGCTTCCATCGCAACCACATGACCAACGGCGAAGGCGGGCGCGATCCCGAGGAGTCGCGTGTGGACTATGTGATCGACCGCGTGAACACCATCGGCACCACTTGGCTCGGCCTGACGCTGGGCTGCACGCAGTGCCACACGCACAAGTTTGATCCCATTAGCCACGCCGACTACTACAGCCTGACAGCCTTCTTCAATTCCATCGACGAAGACGGCAAGGCAGGCAGCGCTGCGAAGCCATACATGAGTTACAAATCAAACTTGACCGCACCCGCGTTGGCCGATGCGCAGTGGCTTGTCGATGAACGCACGCCGCTGGAATCCGCGGCACGCAAGAAGGCTGAGAAGCCCTTTGAGCCATGGCTCACCGCTCGCGTGAAAGAGACTCGCATAGGTTTCAAAGCGTGGCACCCATTGACGGCCAACAAGCTCGAAACCAACGAAGGCACCAAGCTCGCCCAGACCAGCAGTGCCATCGTGACGGCCAGCGGGCCGAACCCAAAACAGGATGAGTATCGCTTCATCACGACGGTGACGCTGCCGCGCGTGACCGGTTTGAAGCTGGAAGTGCTGCCGCTGAATGGCGCGCTCTCGCGTGGCGCGAACGGCGAGTTCATCCTCACCGACATCAAGGTGCAGGTGCGGAGCAAAGATAGCGCGCAGGTGCGCGACATTCTGGTGCGCGGTGCCGTCGCGGATGCCCAAGCCGAGTCGAAGACCCGGCAGTATGGCGATGTAAAGGGCACGCTGGATGATGATCCGCGCAACGGCTGGACCACGAAGGGGCACCCGAAGGACAAGCCTCATGTCGCCGTTTATGAATTGGCGGAGCCGCTGGTGCTGAGTGCCAACGAGGAGCTGATGATCGAACTGCGCCACCGCTCGACCGATGGCGATGCGAACATCGCAAGCTTCCGTCTGTCCGTGACGGATCAAGCCGGTGAAACCGTGCGCAGCGTGAAGGCGTCTCCGATGGAATATCTAGCCGCCACGAAGGCGACCGATGCAACCAAGCTCGATGCCAAGCTGCGCGCGCTTTTGTTTGATCAGTTCCTCGAAGACCACGCGCCTTTCCGTGAAGCCAAGGCGTCGCTGGATCGTGCGAAAAAGCAGCTCGCGGAAATCAAGAAGGCCTCCGGCAATGTGAACGTGATGGTGTTGGCTGAACGCAAGGAGCCTCGCGATACCTTCGTGCTGGTGCGCGGCGTGTGGGACAAGCACGGCGACAAGGTGAAGCAGGACGTGCCCGCTGCGATTGCGCCCTGGCCGGAGTCGACATCGCGGGATCGACTCGGACTCGCGAAGTGGATCGTATCGAAGGACAATCCGCTGACGGCGCGTGTGATCGTGAACCATTTCTGGCAGATGCTCTTCGGGACCGGACTGGTGCGCACACCAGAGGACTTCGGCTTGCAAGGCGAGCGGCCCACGCAGCCTGAGCTGCTCGACTGGCTGGCCGTTGAGTTCATGGAGAGTGGCTGGGACGTGAAGCACCTGTTCACGCTCATCACGTCGAGCGCCACGTATCAGCAGGACTCAGCGACGAAGCCCGAATTCCTAGCGCGTGATCCTGAGAACCGACTGCTCGCACGCGGTCCGCGTTTCCGTTTGCCAAGCTGGATGCTGCGCGACGCTGCCCTGCGCACGGCAGGTCTGATCAATCCGGCTCTTGGCGGACCACCGGTGCGTCCTTATCAGCCCGCAGGTGTGTGGGAGGAGATGTTCATGGGACGCTTCACGTATGAGCCGAGTGAGGGTGCCTTGCAGCATCGGCGCACGCTGTATGCCTTCTGGCGTCGCGCCATTGCGCCGACCTTCCTCTTCGACAGCGCACAACGCCGCGTCTGCGAAGTGCGCAACGCCCGCACCAACACGCCACTGCAAGCGCTCACCTTGCTGAACGACGAGACGTTCATGGAAGCCTCGCGCACTCTGGCATTGCAACTCGTGAAGCAAGGCGGCGATGCGACGACTCGCCTGCAATGGCTCTCGAAGCGAGTGCTTTCCCGCGACGCCACCCCGCAGGAACTCAGCGTCCTTACGCGGGAACTGGACCGCGCTTTGAAACACTACCGAGAGCGCCCCGATGATGCGGCGAAGTATCTGCAATCATCGCCTGCCAATGCCACCGAAGTCGCCGCTTACACCGTCGTCGCCAGTCTCATGCTCAACCTTGATGAAGCCATCACGCACGAGTGAACGTCCAACGCTGAACATCAAACATCGAACATTGAACTTCCAACACTGAACAACCAATGAAGAACTCACAACTCAACGATTCGCTTTCCCCATTCG
>CAXNNN010000032.1:0-15978 GCA_964203095.1 Verrucomicrobiaceae bacterium
AGATGATCCGCACCATGGTGCCCGATGTGCTGCGCTACGGTGATTACTCCCGCCTTGGCGAGAGCATCTATGACCATCCCTTCCAGTGGGGATCGAAGCGCACCGGTCCTGATCTCGCCCGCGAAGGCAAGGGCCCAGCCAAGAAGAGCGACTCCTGGCACTACAAGCATCTCGTCGATCCACGCTCCATGTCGCCCGGCTCCAACATGCCACCCTATGCCTTCCTCGCGGAGAAGACCTTCGATCAAAAAGCGTTGCCTTCGAAGATCGCGGTCATGACTCGTCTCGGCGTGCCTTATCCCGTGATGGAAGCGACCGAGATCAAGCTCAACGCCCTGCAACAAGGAGCCGAGATCGCCAAGCGCTTAGCCGATGAAGGTGTGGCCGTCACGCCCGACAAGCAAATCGTCGCCGTCATCGCCTACCTGCAAAAGCTCGGTCACTACGAAGTGCCGGAAGCGGCCAAGCCCGGCCCTGCGCCGCTGACGGTGCCTTTCCCTCTGACCCCAGGAAATCCCGACAACTACCGCTCGGCAGCCGTCACTCAGTAATCTCTAGCTCTCACCTGTATGTTTAACCGCGTCGCCTACGAACAATGGCATGACATCGTGCCCTTCATCGCCTTCGGCACCACCGCTCTGATCTTCCTGACCATGAGCGTGCGTGGACTGCTGCTGCGCAAAGACAAAGCCGAGCAGATGTCGCATATCCCCCTTGATGACTGAACCATGAGCACCAACCCCACTCCCCACTCTGGCGAGCCCGAGTTGCGGCCGCACACCTACGACGGCATTCAGGAGTATGACCAGAAGCTGCCGAACTGGTGGCTCTTTACGTTCTACATCATGATTGTCGCCTTCGTCATCTATTGGCTGGGCTACTATCAGATGGGCGTCGGCAGCACCGATACCCTTCAGGTGGACGCCGTGGTATCACAGATCGAAAAGGCACGCGAAAAAGAGCTGGAAGGCATCGACGATCCGAAGCTCTGGGCCATGTCCAAGGACACCGACATCATCGCCGCAGGCAAGGCCACCTTCAACACCCCCGGCATGTGCGTCACCTGCCATGGTCCCGATCTGAGCGGCACCATCATGGGGGCCAAACTCCCCGGCCTGCCTCTGCACGATCAAGAGTGGAAGCATGGCGGCAAGCCCACGGAAGTCTTCAAGCTCGTCCGCAAAGGAGCCCCCGACATCACCAAAGGCATGCCCGCCTGGGAGCCCACGCTGGGCGTGAAACGCGTCGCCGAAGTCACCGCCTACGTGCTTAGTTTCCACAAGGAAGGCGACCCCGTCTCGCTAGCGGCGGATTCACCGCTGAAAGCCGCAGTCGAGGTGAAGAAGTAACTGCCGAATGTGAAAGCCGAGCCGAGAGGCTCGGCTTCTTTGTGGGCAGGAAAGGGGAGAGGTGTGCGAGGCTGCTGTGACTTCTGGCTCTAGAGGCTACCATGTCTCAAGGACGCGTGGGGACCAAAGCTCGGACGAGGGCGTGCCAGTCTTGACTTTCTTCGTAGCCGGAGAGTTCCAGCTCGTGCAGTAGCAGCTTGATGATCTGCTCCTTCACGTCCAGCGGCTTGTGGTAGATCACGGGCCAGAGGTCTTCGAGGTTTCGACGGAAATCAGTTACCTCGCCACTCATTTGCAGATGCCAGGCATAGGGGCACAGCAGGATGTCTTGGATCAGCTCGCTTTCCGTGGGATGCCCGCCGGAAAGATCCTGCACACGAAGGAACGCGCGGAGGTCTTTGCCTTCTATGCCGTCCACACCAAGCTTGCGGCGGCGGTGCAGCTTTCCCACCAGTGCGTCACGCACCTGTGGTATCATGACTCGGTGTGTGCGCGGCCATACCAGATCTCCGTGGAGCGGAAGGCGCTGGGTGGGGTGATGTCGAGGTAGAAAATCCCACTGTCTTTACCACTCTTGCCAATGCCGATTTCCTCGGTCAGAGCTTTGAAAGGCAGGATGTCATTTGAACTCACGCGCAGGTCAGCATCGGCGCTGGTAAACGTGGGATCGAGCCGAAGATGGATGGTGGCGGAGCCAAAGACAACGATGAGATCGCTGTAGCCGGGGAATCGTTCCGCAACAGCCTGGAGGAAACGGTCAATCTTCTCGCCAATGGGCGTGTTCCAGTTCGGAGGTGTGTCGCTCCAGTTCATGGGGGTGCTACTGCCAGCGGAGTCTGAGGCCCTCTTTTTTTTCCAGTCGAATAAGGTTCATGGCCTGATTCACAAGGCGATTGCTGACGCCGGGGTCGCCGATCAACTCTTGGGCAAGGCGGGTCCACTTGGCCCGTGTGCGCAGGCGCTCACTGCTGAGGATGCGGGCGACGAGGAAGGCTTTGTGATAGTCGTAGTTTGCCGGACGAGCCAGATACAGCTCACGAATGCGCTGCCCACGCTCCACCGTAGGCGCGGCGATCTGCTCGCGCGTCAGGCGAGGTAGCTCGGCAAGCTCTGTGGCAGCGATTGCGGACACCGACGGTAGTGTGGCAGGATTTGAAAAAAAGTCGAGTAGCGGCTGCGAGTGGACTCGATCCACCGTCCCGTAGTCTAAGAGTTCTGATTAACGAGTGGCGTCCGTTGTTGATCGAAGGCCGCAATTCACGCACGCAAGCGGCCAACTATAGCCGAGCCCTTCAGAACGGAACGACGAAGGTGGTTTGGGTCAGGTGCTTCACGCATCCGGCCCACACACTCTCACCATTCCATGCCACCTCTGAACACCACTAGCCTAGGCTGCATCCACGAAGACGGGACCAAGAAGATCCTCCACCCGGCGGATGTGGCTGGTCCTTTCACCTTCTGGCGTCGCGTGGTCGCCGCCGTGCTGTTGACGATCTACGTCGCATTGCCTTGGATTCCCGTGAACGGCCATCCCGCCGTGTTTTTGGATGTCGTGCGGCGGCACTTTCACTTCTTTGGTCTCACGTTGGCCACGCAGGACCTGTGGGTGTTCTTTTTCCTGATCACTGGGCTGGGCTTCTCGCTGTTCTTTGTCACCTCGGTGCTCGGGCGAATCTCGTGCGGTTGGACCTGTCCTTACACTATTTTTCTGGAGCATTTGTTTCGTCGGGTCGAGCGCCTTGTCGATGGCGATGCGCCTGCGCGCCGCCAGTTGGATGCCGCTCCCTGGACGACGGCGAAGATCATCAAACGCGTCGTCAAGCACACGCTTTACGTGTTGCTGGCAGCGATCATTGCCCACGTGTTTTTGTCCCACTTTGTGTCGCTGAAGGGGCTTTACACAATGATGCAGCACTCGCCCCAGGGGCACCTGGTAGCCTTCGGTGTCACGACCTTCCTCACCGTAGCGCTCTACTTTTGCTTTAGTTGGTTTCGCGAGCAGTTCTGCGTCATCCTGTGCCCGTATGGCCGCATGCAGTCGGCTTTGATTGACGACCACTCGGTCAGCATCGGTTACGATAGCAAGCGGGGTGAACCACGTGGCAAGGCCAGTGATCCGAGCGCGGGAGCCTGCATCAACTGCAACCGCTGCGTGCAAGTCTGCCCCACGGGCATCGACATCCGCAATGGCCTACAACTGGAGTGCATCGGCTGCGCCGCGTGCGTCGACGCGTGCAACGACATCATGGTCAAGCTGGACCGCCCGAAGGGTCTGGTGCGCTACGATTCGCTGACGGGATTGAAGGGCGGCAAGACCAAGTTCATTCGTGCCCGCACCGTCTTCTACACCTTACTCACACTGGTGGGTGCCACAGTGTTTTTCGTTCGTGCTCGCAGCATCGAACCCATGTTCGCTAATGCTTTGCGCATGTCAGGCTCGGCCTTTTACGTGTCGGAAAATGTCATCCGAAATCACTTTCAAGTGCGCGTCATTAACAAGCGCAACACACCTGCGAGCTACACCTTCACGGTGGAAGGCGACGTGCCTGCCGGGCTGAAGGTGGCGGGGAACGAATCGACCCTACACCTGCCAGCGCTGGGCGAGGTGTTGAAGCCGCTCGTCTTCACCCTGCCACAGGCCAGCTACGTGAAGCCGCTGAAAATGGTGGTGCGCGTAACCGAGGTCGGCACGGGCAAGAGCACTACCACCATGCCTTTGGAGTTTACCGGCCCCGATCCTCGAACCCTGAACTCCACCAACCTCGATGCCAGCCAATACCTCCAAAAATAAGGGCAGCGCCTGCCGCTGCGATCAGAACTGCGGATGCTGCTTGAAGAAGAAGCCCGCAACGGCTGCGCCAGCAGAGCCCAAGCTCGGCTTCTTCGGCAAGCGTCCGTGGCTCTATGTGGTCATCGCTTTCATGATCATGTTCACCGCCTGGGGTTTCATGTTTACACTCGCCATCAAGTATCGGCCTGAGACCGTGCCGCTGGTCATGGTGCAGCTGCCGCATTGATTCCCATGCAACCCATCGACACTACCGCAGCCGCCTTCGTCGCCGGACTGGTGACAAGCTTGCACTGTGTCGGCATGTGTGGGCCGTTGGCTTGTTCGTGGGCGGTCGCGCGCGGCAGCAATACCACCTTTCTCCGCGACACGGCGCTGTATCACACGGCACGACTCATCGCCTATGGCATCGTCGGCACCTTGGCCGGATGGCTGGGCACGGTGCCCATGATGTGGATGCGTGAGCACCATGGCGTGGCGGTCTTCCCTTGGCTGCTGGTGGTCGCCTTCGTGCTTGTTGGCATCGGAGCCGATGCGTGGTTGCCGAAGCCTGCTTTCCTCACGATGCCCATGGCGCGCCTGCGGCTGAAGGCGATCCAGTTGAGCAGTGGTGTCCGGGCAGGGTTGCTAGGCATCGCCACGCCGCTGCTGCCGTGTGGACCGCTGTATTTGATGTTTGGCCTCGCCATGACCAACGGCTCCGCCGTGAAAGGCGCGGAGTTCTCCATGGCCTTCGGCCTCGGCACCTTGCCCCTGCTCGCGCTGGCCCAGACCCAGATGCATCGTCTCGGCATCAAGCTCACGCCACGGACCTTGAAGCTTGTGCAGCGCGGTCTCGCCCTCGTTGCCGCCTTGGTGATGGCTTGGCGTTTGCGTGGCACACTGACGGGCGAACCGGCGAGTTGTTGCCATGCGTGACGTGGGAACGCACGTCCCCTGGCAAGTCCCGCACTAACGAGCGCAATCCGTGGCGAGCGACTGGGCGTTAACCGGGCGATGGTGCAGTGATGGACTCTCACCCTTCCTGCCAGCACTGCGGCACGCCCGTGCCTTCCTCTCGCACCGATGGCTTTTGCTGTGCGGGCTGCGCTTATGTGTTTCAAATGCTGCACGAGCAGGGCTTCGAGCACTTCTATGATTTGAAGAACTCGCAGCCGTTGGCTCCGGTGTCGCCGGAGGCCTTGCGCGAGCAAGATTACGCGTGGCTGCAAACGCTAGCCGACCAGCGCGAGTGCGTGGAGGGCTGCTCGCTGGCCGAGTTGACCGTGTCCGTGCAGGGCTTGTCGTGCATCGGTTGTATCTGGCTCATTGAGCGCGTGTTCACCAAGCTCGGTGGCGCTCGCGTGCTGGTGGACATCACGTGTGGAGAGATCACGCTGAGCTGGGCCAAGGGGGCCTTCTCGCCCGTGCAGTTCGCACAGGAATTGCAGCGCTTCGGTTACCTGCTCGGTCCTCAGCGTGCCGATGCTGCCGCAAATCAAGATCGCGGGCTGGAGCGTCGCGCAGGCGTGTGCGGCGCGTTCGCGATGAATGCGATGGCGTTCTCCTTGCCTGCTTACTTCGGCATGCCGCCGGACTTCGCCTTTGCCAATGTCTTTGATCTCGTGGCCGCCGCGTCCGCCACCCTCGCCCTCCTGGTCGGCGGATCGTATTTTGCCGAGCGCTCGTGGCGCAGCCTGCGCATGGGCGTGCTGCACATCGACACGCCCATCACACTCGGCATCCTCGCTGCATATGCGGGTTCGGTCGGTGGCTGGCTCGCGGGTGTGGAGGGGCTGAAGTATTTTGATTTCGTCGCCATGTTCATCTTCCTGATGCTCGGCGGGCGTTGGTTGCAGCAGGTCGCCGTGGCAAGAAATCGCCGCAAGCTGCTGCGCGATCCCTCCATTCCCGAGACGATCTTGATCGCTGGCAAGCCGGTGCTGGTGGCCGAGTTGAAGGCGGGCGATGCCTTTGAGATCATCCCTGGCCAAGCCGTGCCCGTGGCCTCGACCTTGGACGATGCCAGTGCCGTGGTCAGCCTGGAGTGGATCAATGGCGAGAGCGAAGCGCAGTCGCGCAGCGCTGGGCAGTTGTTGCCCTCGGGTGCCTTGAACATCAGCACCCGCAGCATCGCCGCGACCGCCTTGGAGACCTGGCAGCAATCGACCCTGCGCAAGCTGCTGGAGGCGCGCAAGCCGGGCGAACTGCGCGACCTGTGGCTGGAGAAGTTGCTGCGCGTTTACTTGATCGCCGTGGTCCTCATCGGCATCGCCGGAGCCATCGCGTGGTGGTCGATCACGGGCGATGGCAGCAAGGCGCTGCAAGTCATGATCTCCGTCTTCGTCGTGTCCTGCCCCTGTGCCTTGGGCGTCGCGGCACCGTTGGCCGATGACATCGCAGCCTCGCGGGCGGAGAAGCTGGGCGTCTTTGTGCGCTCGCTCGGTCTCTGGAAAAAGTTGAGCCGCGTGCGCAGCGTCGTCTTCGACAAGACCGGCACGCTGACCTTGGAGAATCCGATGCTGATCAATCCCGACTCGATCACCGGTTTGGATCACGCCGCTCACGCAGCGCTGCGTCACTTGGTCAGTGGCAATCTGCATCCCGTCAGCCGCAGCCTCTTCGATGCGATGGGCCCGGGCAAGGATCGGCAGGAAGCACGCGTCGAGGAAGAGATCGGCCAAGGCTTGTCGTTCGTCGATGCCGAGGGCGTGAAGTGGAGCTTGGGGCGGCCCCAGCGCGATGTCGCTGATGCCGTCTTCATGCGCGATGGCCAAGTCGTCGCAGGCTTCAGCTTCCGCGATCAACTCCGCAGTGAGTCCATTCAAGAATTCGCCGCCTTGCAGAAGCGAGGCCGCAAGGTGGTCATCCTCAGTGGTGATCGCGAGAGCAAGGTCGCCGAGATCGCCGAGCAACTGCGCTTGAAGCCCGACCAGTGGCAGCACAGCCTGACACCCGATCAAAAGGCCGCCTGGGTCGCTACGCATGAGGCCGACCGCACGCTCTACGTCGGCGATGGCGCGAACGACAGTCTGGCCTTTGATGCCGCCCTGTGCGCAGGCAGCCCCGTCACCGGTCGCAGTTTCCTGGAGCACAAGGCCGACTTCTACTTCCTCGGTCACAGCCTCCGCTTCGTCACCGGCCTACTCGACATCGCCACCCTACATCGCAAGGCCGTGCATCGCGTGTTCGCCTTCGCATTGACTTACAACATCGCCACCGTCATCGCAGGCCTGATGGGCCACCTCAGCCCCTTGGCTGCCGCCGTGCTCATGCCGCTCAGTTCGGTGGCAACGCTATCCCTCGTCGCCCTGACCTTCCGACTCGATGCGGTGAAGCGCTCGAGTCGTGTTGAATCCGAGGTGGCTCTGCTCACCACGCCCCGCCCAGTGCCTTGATCGTTCAAGCGTTGGCACCGCTGGGGCGGGGGTGAGCGCCGAAACGGGATAACGGGTTAAAGTCACAGACAGCATGGCCGACACAGCAGCCCCAGCGGTTGTCCAGCCGCGCCTTGTTCGGCCTGTTTGATGTTCGATGGTCAGCTAACATAAATTCTCTCCAGTCCTTTAAAGTTCACATAGAACCCGTCGCCTCGATAAATCGGAGACGAACCATCAAATCGTTTTGATAACGGAACGAGCTTCGCGTCCAAATCCACCGTGAAGGGCTCCGAGGAAGCGACTGATACAGCAGCAAAGTATCCGTCGTATGGGACGAGTTGCGGATTACTTGTTTCAATGCCTTTGAACTTGGTGCTTTCAGTTCCATCAATTCGCGCAAAGTTTCGGACGATCACCCAACAGCGATTGCCTTTTTGATCATCAAACCAAATTTGAGGATCAATACCAATGACATCGCAATAGGAGAGAATGGTGCCCTTCATACTCTTCTCGACGTCGTCACGAACGATCTGGATGGCGAAATTGTGCGACTCCCACTCAGACATCTCGACCTTGACGTCATCGACAGAATCATCCGGCACCACCGAAGCGCCGCTCTCAATGTTGGAGAGATTCCATCCATCCTTGAGCGGTCGGAATGAACGGGAATCAACTGGAAATACACACGGAACAAGATTGTGCTCTGTGCAGGCATCAACACACCGCTTTACGTCTTGGTGTTTCAGGCCTGTGCGTCTATCTTGAACTAGATCCACTAGAACGGAAAACACCTGATTCCTGTAGGCAAAGGTCAGGTGGTCAAATGACGGCCAAGTTAGGTCAGCCTTTAGCCATCGATAATCGTGCTGAGGCTCTACTCGCCCGCCGAATCTCTTGAACTGTTCCTGCAGGCGCACACCGGCTGCATTCCTGGCGCGCAGGAATTCTTGAGACGGATCGTGTGGATCGATTTGGTAGCTCATTGCGAGATGTCTGATTTCTTGGCAGAATAGTTTGAGCACCTAATAGAAAAGTGGGTTTGAGCGCAACGCTATCTTTAACAACGATGTCGCTTTACCACAGGTTTCTGAGTTCACGGCGTTGTGTCTGGTAGGTGTTTGCACGCCAAGCGACAAGGGCGTTGAGCTTCACGCAAATACGATGCTAAAGGCTTGTTGGAATATTCCAAAGTGCTCGCTCAGGAGCCCAGTGCCGAAAAAAACTTCGGAAAGTTGGTCACAAAGATTCGCAGTTTGGGTAATCCCCCAGTGATGGGAACTCCGTTAACATGGGACACGCCTAATCTCCGGTGGGACACACCGGGGCTGACCTGGGACGGCATGGTTCCTGAACCTCAACCTACCCACCGCACTATGGACAACATGATCAGCGCCACCCTCAGTGCTGCCGACAAGGCAGCGATCCTCACCAAGATCAACGAAATCAAAGCCCTCCTGCCCTTCCTCATCAACCTGACCGTCGAAGAGAAAAGTAGCCTGCCGAAGATGAGCACCTTCCGCGATGGCATGGACGCCGCCTTCGCCGCCGAGATGGCCGCGCACCCAGAGCTGGTCCCCAGCTTCGTCGATACCGCCGAGCTGGCCAAAGATCGGACGCTGCGCAGCGACCTGCGCGACATCTATGCCGAGCTGAACCCTCTGACGGAAGGCGTGGATGATACCATGACGGCCACGGGCGTGGACACTTACCTGGGGTATCTGAGCACCTACAACAATGTGAAACAGGCGGCCAAGCGCAATGTGCCCGGTGCGAACTCCATGAATGACAACCTGAAGCGCTTCTTCCCACGGGGTAGACGCAGCAGCGCGCCGACCAACCCGATTACTCCTTTAACCATACCAAGGGAAACGCGAAAGCGCTGCACGATCTCATCACGGGTGCCTTCGCCTTGGTCATACGCACTCACGATGCGTTGACGTAAATCAAGGGCTAGAGTGGCCATGCTTCTTCATAGCATACCTTTTCTTTTTGGCTATATAATTATTTAATATACTCTCAAGCGTGAGCACCCAACAATCACTCTCCGCTGTTGGCCTGACGCGACTCCAGAAAGCGAACGATGTCTTCGGCCAGGCCTTTGCTGATGCTGGGCACTTCGGCAATCTGCGCCAGCGTGGCTTTGCGCAAGCGAGCCACGGAGCCGAACACTCGCAGCAGGTTCGCCTTGCGAGTCTGGCTGACGCCGGGGCATTCATCCAGGATGCTTTCTTCCACACGCCGGCTCAGCAGGAGCTGATGATAGCTATTGGCCCAGCGATGCGCTTCATCGCGGATGCGTTGCAGCAACTTCAGCGCGCCTCGATCATGCGGAATCACCACGGGATCGGACTCGCCAGGGAAGAAAACTTCTTCACGCTCCTTGGCCAGACCGACAATCGCTACGCCATGCAAGCCGAGGCGTTGCAGTTCCTTCACGGCCATGCCGAGCTGGCCTTTGCCACCGTCCACGATGATGAGGTCGGGCAGCAAGACGGAAGAGAATTGCTTCTCGCTGTCCAATCGGCGCAGTGCCTCAACAGGGGCTTCCTCGGTGAACTCCGCCTCGTCCCCGAGTTCCTTGGTCGCCTCTAACAGCACGCGGGAGTATCGACGCCGCACCACCTCGGCCATGCTGATGAAGTCGTTCTGCCCAGTGACCGCACGAATGCGATAGCGTCGATAGTTTGAGGTGTTGGGCACGCCGTTTTCAAACCGCACCATGCTGGCGACGCAATGCGCGGTGCCGATGTTCGCGATATCAAAGCACTCCATCACCAGTGGCGGGCGCTCCAGGTGCAGCAGTTCTTGCAGTTCCTTCACATCGGCCATCGGGTCGATGGTGCTCATCACTTTCGCTCGAGCACCACGCTCGAAGCTGCGCGTGGGCTTCAGCGTCTTGCGCAGGTCTTCAACCATGTCGCGTAGCTCCGCTGCTTTCTCGAAGTCGAAACGTGCCGCCGCCTTGTGCATCTCTTCCTCCAAAGCGGCCACCAACTCCTTGGAGCGGCCACTGAGGAACTCACTCGCCTCCTCGATTTTGGCCTTGTAGGACTCGGGGCTGATGCGGCCAATGCAGGGTGCGGAGCAGTTCTTGATGATGTCGTTGGAGCAGTGCTTGTAGTCCTGCTCGCCGGGCCGGATGGGACGGCACACACGCAGGCCGAAATGCTTGTTCAACCAGTTGATCGTCGTGCGCAGGGCGCCGCTGTGGGCAAAGGGGCCGTAGTAGCGCGCGCCGTCTTCTTTTTTCAACCGCGTCAGGCTGAAGCGCGGGAAGTCGTCGTTCAAATGCACGCGCACCAGAAGGAAGCGCTTATCGTCGCGGAAGCTGATGTTGTAGCGAGGGCGGAACTCCTTGATGAGCTTGCCTTCCAGCAGCAGCGCCTCGGGCTCGTTGCGCGTGATTTGCAGCTCGAAGTCCCAGATACTCTCGACCAAGGCACGTGTTTTCAGGTCGTGCTGCTTATGGCGCGACGCCTGAAAGTAATTGCCCAAGCGCTTCTTCAGATCGCGTGCCTTGCCCACGTAGATCACCCGCCCCAAAAGGTCGCGCATGACATACACGCCCGGCTGGTGCGGCACATCGCGCAGCTTGGCGAGCATGTCAGGTTTTTCGCGAGGGGGCATAAGCTTCAGAATGACAGGGATTGTGAGGATGACAAAGTGTTGCAGCAGCCAAGCTGCCTTCGCCATTGCATCATGCGACTACGACGGTAGATTCTGGACCCGATGTCTCGACTCTCTCTTCTTTTTCTCGCTGTGGTGCTACTCGGTCTCCAGGGCATGATCGGCAATGCGCACGCCCAGCAGGTGACCACGCCCGTCCCTGTAGCCGTCGTGACCACGGTTCCTGAAGCAGACGCCTCCAAGCCCTTCGGTGGAGAACTCTCCTTTGACACCTTCATCAAGCAAGCGGGCATCATGGCTTGGCCACTGATCGGGCTTTCGATGATCGCCTTCTTTCTGATCGTGCTCTACACGCTGACTGTGCGTCAGGGCTCCATCGTCAGCGATGCCTTCATGAACTCGGCGGATGCGCTGATTCGCAAGCAGGACTACCTGGGCCTTCTTGCTGTGTGCAACCGTCGCAACGAATGTATCGCGCGAATCACGGCCAAAACACTGGACTTCGCCACACGCAATCCAACGGCAAGCTTTGAAGAAGTGAAGGAAGTGACGGAAGCCGAAGGCAATCGCCAGTCCAGCTTGCTACTCTCACGCATCGCCTACCTCGGTGACGTCGGCGCGGTGGCCCCCATGCTCGGTCTCTTGGGCACCACCATCGGGATGATCACCACCTTCCACGAAATGACGCAGAAGACCTACGGAGCCAATGGCCAGCTTGGCCTCGCTCAAGGCGTGTCCGAAGCGCTTCTCTGCACGGCCTCAGGTCTGGTGATCGGTATTCCATCACTGATTTTTTATTCGATCTTCCGAGGCAAGACGAACCGTCTGATTTCTGAAATGGAAGCGGCGACCACTCATTTGATGGCCCTGCTGGCGGTGCAATACAAACGTGCGGCACGCGCCGTGGCCACGCGCCAGTCGGGCTCTGACACAGCGATGTAATCTCCAGCTCCGCGCATGAACTTCCGCAAAACACACTCCATTGAGGCCATCCCCATGCAGCTCGCGCCGCTGGTGGACGTGCTGTTCCTGCTGGTGATTTTCTTCGCCGTGACCTTCCAGGCGTCGAAGGAAGAAAAGCTCATGGATGTGAGCGTGCCTGCTGCCGAAGAAGGCAAGGACCGCAAGCAGACCAGCGTGGGCGAGATCATCATCAACGTGAAAAATGATGGCGGCATCGTGGTCAACGGGCAGCCACTGACGGTCAACGAGTTGCTAGGCAAGCTGCACAATATCGCCGAGCTTTACAAAGATCAGGCGGTCATCATCCGCGGCGACACACAGACCGCTTACGACAAGATCATCAAGGTGCTGGACACCTGCCAGAAGGCGGGCATTTGGAACATCGCCTTTGCCACGCGCGACCCAAAGGACGTGCCGCCTCCGACGAATTGAGCCATGAAGCCTGCTAGGTTGCCGACGATTCTTTCCCTGCTTGCCGTATCCGGCATGTCTGTGCTCACCGCTCAGCAGGCCCCACGTGCGATCCCCATTGAGCAGGACAACACGCCCCGAGCGATTCCGATCAATCCAGCGCCCCCGCGCCCAGAGATTGTCGCGGAACCGAACAAGCCAACAGGGCCGGATGAGGACCTCTTTGACTACGGCACACTCGCTTACTCGCAGAAGGACTATGTGATCGCTGCGCAGACTTACGGCCAGTATCTCTCCACCTATCCGCAGGGTCGCCACGTGCCGGACGCGCTCTACCGGTTGGGCGAGTGCTTCCGCAATCAGAACCGCACAGCCGACGCCGAACGCTACTACCACGAGGTGGTGGACCGCCACCCCAAAACACCAGCCGCAATCAATGCCTCTTACTGGCTTGGAGCGCTGAACTACAACAACAAAGACTTCAGGGGCGCTGCGACCTACTTTGGCTTCTGCGAGGCGAAATCAAGCGAACCCAAGGTGAAGCTTGCCGCTGCTTTTTACAAATCCGAGTCCTATGCCATGCTAAAGGATTATAAGCGGCAGCTTGAAGCGCTGAAGCTGGTGCTGGCGACGAAGAAGGACAACCAATTCCTAGAGCGAGCCCTGCTCGGCGCAGCCACTGCTCATCAGAGCCAGGGCAGCAATAAGCTAGCGCTCCCCATGCTGCTAGAGTTGGCCAGCACCTCCCAAGACCCAGTGGTGAAGGGTGACGCCACGCTGAAGGCCGCCATCATTCAATCGGAGCTCAAGCAACCAGCCGAAGCGGCAGAGTTGTTCAACAATGTCGTAGAAAATCAAGCATTGCCAGCTGATCAGCGCGGGGCCGCCCTCGTCGGATTGATTGGCGAGCTGTATGCCAAGGGCGACTATGATGCGGTGATCGATACCAACAATCGCAATGCGTCCCTGCTGCCCCCGACCGACCTTCGCCCGCGCATGATGATGCATGTGGGCAACGCGCACCGCTCCAAGAAAAACTACGCCCGAGCCATCGATCAATATGACATGATCGAGAAGTATTACCCCGATCACGAACTCGCCTTCGAAGCAGCTTACTGGAAGGTGTACTGCTTCTACTTATTGGAAGATAAAGGCTTGGCCAACACTGCCGATGCCTTCATTCAGAAGTATGCCGAGGGCCACAAAGACCACGAGTTCATTCAAACGGCACGTCTGCTGGTCGCCGATTTCCACTTCACCAAGCAGAACTACAAGCTGGCCGCCGACGCCTATGCCGCGCTGGACGTGAGCAAGCTACAGGAGCGATTCCGCGCCTCCACTCTCTTCCACAAGGGCTGGTCGGAATCCGAGGCCGGACGCCACAACGACGCCATCACCAGCCTTTCGCAGTTCATTGCCGACAACGCAACGAGCGAAGACTTGCCCAAGGCATTGGCGAAGCGAGGCATCAGCCACAAGGAATCGCAAAACAATGCAGCCGCACTGGCGGACTTAGCCCGCATCATCAAGGACTACCCTCAAAGTGAAGCGCTGGAACTCGCCTACTATTTGACCGGTGTGATCCAGAACGACCAGCGCAACTGGCAGGACATGATCACCGCATTTGAAGCGTTGCTCGAAAAGTTCACCGCCAGCCAAGCCCGCGCTGAAGCCGCCTACAAAGCAGGTATCGGCTATATTGAACTCAAGAACACTGACAAGGCATTGCCCCTGTTCCGGACGGCAGTGAAGCTGGATGAGAAGAGCTACGGCAACACGGGCACCCAAAAGATTTTGCTCTGCCTCTGGAACAAGAAGGATGCAGACACTCTGGGCAAGGAGG
This sequence comes from Verrucomicrobiaceae bacterium, assembly GCA_964203095.1. Taxonomy (GTDB): domain Bacteria; phylum Verrucomicrobiota; class Verrucomicrobiia; order Verrucomicrobiales; family Verrucomicrobiaceae; genus JAEUHN01. The sequence goes on from CAXNNN010000032.1 coordinate 14,341, forward strand.
TGGACAGCTACCGCAGCAAGTATGCTGATGCCATCATTCCTCCCAGCCTACTTGGCTACCTGGGCCTGACGTATTTTGATCGCAAAGACTACAACCGTAGTGCCAGGTATCTAACGTGGGCGTCAACGCCCGACGCGCCTGCGAATACCGACGCTCGCATCTGGAACTACCTAAGCCAGTCACTACTTGAATTGAAGAGCTTTGAGGAATGCATTAAGTCCATAGACTTTTACCTCGCTGATGCACCGGACAGCGTGATAAAGGCTAAGGCACTGGTCACCAAGGCCTCGGCGCAACTAGGCCTGAGCAAGAGCGATGAAGCCAGCGCCACCGCCGATGAAGGCCTGCGTATTGTCAAAGATGGTGGCGTGCAGGGGCAGCTGCTCATCCTGCAGGGTGACGCCCTGCTCGCCGCAGGCGACAAACTAGAGACCGAAGGGAATGCCGAGGGAGCCAAGGAAAAATGGCGGGCAGCCGCCGGCAAGTATGTAGTGCCTAGCCAAGTGCTGAAGGATGACGTCGTCACTCCGTCCGCGCTCGACAAAGCCGCCAAGGCTCTAGAACGCTTGGGCGAGAAAGAGCGTGCCGACGCGCTCCGGATGCAATTGAAGCGTGAGTATCCGACGTATAAGGTGCCTTAAGGCCTGATTCTTTACACAAGCTTAAACGTTCACTGCTTGCCTTGCTGATGGGTTCCTGCCTTAATCCGCCTCATGGCTATCAGCATTGATCAAATCCTCGACGCCGCCGACGAGCACAACGCGAGCGACATCTTCCTTCAAGAGGACGAGGTGCCACGGTTAAAGATCCATGAACAGATCCATGTTTACGGCGAGGAACCGATAACGCTGGCGCAGATGACGGCGCTGTGGTCGACCTGCAACGCCGATCCCAAACATGACCGGGATCGGGACTCGGGCTTGATTTCGCATTCACACACACGCTTCCGTGTGAATCTGCACAAGTCCATTGGTCGGCTCGGGGCGGTGCTGCGGCGTATCCGCACCAAGATTCCTCCGCTTGAGGCGCTCGGCGCACCAGACTGGTTGCTGACCAAATGGGTGCAGAAGCCCTATGGCATCATTTTGGTGACAGGCCCCACTGGCACCGGCAAGTCAACGACACTAGCGGCGCTGCTGAACTGGTTGAACCAGAACCATGCGAGGCATGTGGTGACGATTGAAGACCCTATCGAATACATCTTCACCAACCAGCAGTCGCTGTTCACCCAGCGTGAGGTGGGGCGTGATACGGACACCTTTGGCCGAGGCTTGCGCGGGGCGATGCGTCAGGCACCGGACGTGATCTTTGTGGGTGAAATCCGTGACTTTGATACGGCACTGACAGCGTTACAGGCATCCGAAACAGGGCACCTAGTGCTCGCTTCTCTGCACAGTGAACGAGTCAGCGACACAATGGAGCGCTTCCTGAATCTGTTCCCGCCGGATCAGATCAACCTGGGCCTGCACCTTCTGGCGCATCAGTTAATCCAGGATTATGCAATGGAGTAAGCGAATGGCGGTGGTCGGGCCTCGATTTGGCGGAAGATGGCGTCCATCCAGGGGCGCTTTTTCTGGGGTAGCGAGAGCTTGAGCACTCGTTTTCGTGCGTGCTGGCTGATCCACCCGCCTATTGCAA
>CAXNNN010000033.1:0-15057 GCA_964203095.1 Verrucomicrobiaceae bacterium
GATGAATTGCACGCCTACCTGGGCGGGGTGCTAAAAAACATCGACTGCGTGCCGATTCGGGTCGGTGGCGTGGCGGATCATGTGCATCTCTTTTTCGGCATGAACCGGACGATGTCCGTGGCCCAGGTGGTGGAAAAACTCAAAACGTCTTCCTCCAAGTGGATCAAGGAGCAGGGGCCGGACTTCGCCTCCTTTCACTGGCAGAACGGATACGGTGTGTTTTCCGTCAGCCAGTCGGACGCCGAGGCCGTGGAGAACTACGTGCGCAACCAGGAGGCGCACCACCGGAAGATGACCTTTCAAGAGGAATACCGGCGGCTGCTGGAACGCTACCGGGTTGACTATGACGAACGCTACGTGTGGGACTGAAGCCCAGGCAGGTGGCCATGAAACTCTCTCCTTTTCGTATGGGCTGGGTCCTCGTCATGTTTGATCTGCCGGTGGTGTCCGACGCGGATCGGAAGGCGGCGACGCGCTTCCGCAACGATTTGCTGGATGGCGGTTACCTCATGATTCAGTTCTCGGTCTATGCTCGGCCCTGTGTGAGTTATGAGGCGCTGGAGAAACACTCGGACCGGATTCAGAAGGTCTGCCCCGAGGCGGGCAACGTGCGCATTCTGTTCATGACGGATGAACAATGGAAACGGGCCGTGACCGTCATCGGACAGAACTACAAACAAGGCAAGCGAGCGGTCGATCCTGAGGTGCCGAAGCAGATCGAGTTCTGGGAATAAATAGAGCACCCACCGGACGTGCGAGGCAGAGGTCCGATGGGTGCTCGATCAGTTAAGACTTCACCCCCCGGCGAGGAACTCAGTGATCTGAATTGATTGGGTAATGTTGAACAGTTTGGGGAATTTCCGCAAGCGCTATTGTAGCCGACCTCGCCGGGGGGTGAAGTCAAAACGAGTCCTATATTGACCCTATTGTCTTTGCGATTGTAGCCGACCTCGCCGGGGGGTGAAGTCAAAACCACAAGGGGAGTAGAGAGCCGCTTTATAACATTGTAGCCGACCTCGCCGGGGGGTGAAGTCAAAACCAGCTCTATCCAAGACCGGCGCGCCCGAAGATTGTAGCCGACCTCGCCGGGGGGTGAAGTCAAAACTGGTTTAACACGCTGAAGCGTGAACACTCAACGGCTCCGCGCTTGGCGCGGTCCATCGCTCGGCTGGGAAGGGGTGGGTGGGCGGGGAAAAGGATTTTTCTTTTGCCACCCGGCGCGGCTCACATGCCTGCCTCGACGGTGATTCGCAAGCCTTCCAGGACGCTGTATTCGGGGGCGAAGCCGAGGACGCTCTGCACGCGGGTGTTGTCGCCCCAGATGAGCTTGTTCGTCCAGCCCTTGAGCTGCCGTCCGCCGCCGTCGAGGCTGAGTTCATCCGCCCGGCTTTCCTTCCGGGGCTCGTCGATGTGCTCCAGGGTCTGGAAGGGCAGGATGGCGGTGCAGACCTCCCGGGTCTTGCCATTCCAGACCAGCTCCACCTCCCGCTTGTCCGCAAAGAGCATGAAGCGGTATTTGTCCGGCAGGGGTTTCCCCTGCTCAATGAGCTTGATGAGGTCGCGCTTCTCCAGCTCGGAGAGGTCGTAGTGTTCAGCAGTGGGGCGGGCCATGGTGGGGAAATGACGAAATCAGAATGAGGAATGACGAAGGCGGAGAGGGGTGGGAAGGGCTCCCAGTCAAATAAGATTCTGAAGACGGTTGAGGTCTGAAAGCATTGAAAATGAGGGAATTGGCAGTCGCGATCAGGGGAAGGGTGGAGGCCGGAGTGGGGGTTCAGTCAATTAAGAATGAGGCAGGGCATCGGTTTGATGGGTGCATACAATTCGATTTGGCAATGGGCGGTTCAGAGGGCATGATGGCGGCGGCCTGCGGCTACTGAAAGTCGTCTCCATGGTGTCGCGGGGTATCCCGCTCAGGTGGTTGGCGGGCTCAAAAATAAGTTGAGTGTCGAGTGTGCTGTGGGATAGATGTGGCGGAGGCTTTGCTTGGCTCGCGCTGGGCATTGCCTTTGTTATTTTATAGGCGTTCACTCCGCGATAGAAGGCTATCCAGGTAAAAGATGCCATACACCGCACGCTCGTCCCCCGTCTGAGCGTCGGGTCTGCGTCCGACGTAACGGAGGTTAAAGGCGGCCTCGGCAAACTCCACCAACTCTGGGCGCACTGGTTTGGTCATTCGATTCAGACGAATACCCCAGTTGAGGGAGTAGGCCACAATGTCAGCCAGTTGGACCAATGTTGTAAGGTCGCTATGCACAAAAAAAGGCTCTGGCACGATTCGACTGCTGCGCACATAACCCGTATGGGTGTCACGGCAGTAGGCACCAAGCTGATCAATGAGGATTCTCGATCGAGACTTGTCCAACTCGTCAAATACAACTAGCCCCATTTCAGAAGGACTGCGATCCTCAAGGTAGTAGTAGAAGCGCTCCAGAAGGAAGGCATAATCCCGCCGCAGGAAGGACGCGCCAGTAGGCCTGGGAGCCGTGTTCTCGACCATCGCCGCAAAAGTTCGCACCCTAAACCTGCCCATGAGGTGAAACAAAGACCGGATGAAATCTAGTTTCGCTTGGCCATAGGCAACGAGCTGTCGGGAGGTGACTCTCGCCGATCTTGCTTCACCAATTGCCGCCTTTCCCTCGATCAATAAATCCCGCACTAGCTTGCGACGCTCGCCTTCTGGTATGACGCCTCCCTCTGATGCCAGCCGAAATGTTTTCTTCTTCAATGATTTCACTCCTTTGATCTCTGCTCCCGCCTCACGAAGGCTCAATCCAAACAGGCGAAGTTCCTCCGCTCGAATCGGTTCTATAAGATTCCAAAGGTCAGTTTCGGCAATGGCTACGCCAGCCAAGACCTCGTATGGAGTTGCAACATGGTCGTGACCGCTTTCATCTATGAAAAGGAGCATGGCGAGTAGAGATTAGTGATTGAAGTCGGTGAACCCTGAGACCAGTGCCGCCAGAGTGGTCGGTTTATGTTTCTCGAAGCCCTCCTGGTCAACGAAGACGAAGCCATAGCGCTGACCGCTCTCCTCCGCAGCGGTGGCATCGGCGCATAAGGTGAAGTGGGGAAAGCGGGGTGAAGGGACATAGGAGCCTGTATGACCGCAGTGCAGTGGTATAAACTGCACGACTGGGCCGATCACAGACTAACCACGGCATCAATTGTGCCTCAAGCTTTGCCCTTCGATAGTTTTATGGGGAAACGCTATGTTTGTCTGTAAGCTGGCATCTCACACGCCTGCCTCGACGGTGATTCGCAAGCCTTCCATGACGCTGTATTCGGGGGCGAAGCCGAGGACGCTCTGCACGCGGGTGGTGTCGGCGCAGGAGTGCAGGATGTCGCCGGCGCGGGCGGCGCGGTGGATGACGTCGGCCACGGGTTTCCCGGTCTGCTCCTGCACGAGGGTGCGGATGGTGGTGAAGAGTTGGAGCAGGTCGGTGGCGCTGCCGAGGCCGACATTGAAGGCTCTGCCGAAGGCTTCGCTATTCTGGGTGGTGCTGGCGAGGAGGAGGGCCTGCACGACATCGCGCACGAAGCAGAAGTCGCGGGTGTTCTCGCCGGTGCCGTTGATAAAGACGGACTCGCCTTGCTGCATGGCGCTGATCCAACCGGGGATGACGGCGGCGTAGGCGCCCTTGGGGTCCTGGCGTGGGCCGAAGACATTGAAGAAGCGCAGGCCGACGGTTTCTAGGCCGTAGGCGGCAAGGTAGGTGCGGGCGTAGACCTCGTTGATGAGCTTGCTGGCGGCATAGGGCGAGAGGGTGCGGCCGAGGCTGTGCTCGAACTTGGTGGGCAGGGGATCATCGCCATACACGGCGCTGCTGCTGGCGAAGACGAAGCGTTTGATGCCGGCGGTGTGGGTGGCCTGGAGGACATTGAGCGTGCCGGTGACATTGATCTCATTGCAAGCGAGGGGCTGATCCATGGAGATGGGCACGCTGCCCATGGCGCCGAGGTGGATGACGTGGTCGATGCCCCGCATGGCGGCCTGACAGGTGTCCAAGGAACGGATGTCGCCCAGGGTGAACTCCAGGTTCGCGGCGGCGGCGGGGCCGACGAGGCTGCGCACGAGGTCGAGGTTCTTCGGGGTGGACGAGAAGTAGTTGTCCAGGACGCGCACGCGCTGGCCGAGGGACAGGAGCTTCTCCACAACGTGTGAGCCGATGAACCCAGCGGCCCCGGTGACGAGCCAAGCGCGAGGCGAGGAACGGAGGGTGTCTTGGACGTGGGAGTAGGTCGTCATGGAAAAGAAAGAACCAGGAACTGAAGCACAGGGAGTTGGGATAACAACCGGCGAAGGGAGACGGGGAGACGGACACGCTGAAGCGTGAACACCGAACGGCGAGGGGCTGTTGGTTGGCGTTCGAGGTTGGACGTTCCTCAGGCTGGGCTGAGGCGGGTGGCGAGAGTGGCTAGCGCTTCGGCATTCGCAGGGACGGCACCGTGCTCGGTGATGAGGGCGGTGATGAGCTTGGCGGGGGTGACGTCGAAGCCGTCGTTGCGTGCCTGCGTGCCCTGGGGGCAGATCAGCACTTCCTCGCGCTGGCCGCTGGCATTCAAGCCGGGCATGTGGGTGACCTCGCGTGGGCTGCGTTGCTCGATGGGGATGTCGCGCACGCCATCGAGGAGGGTCCAGTCGATCGTGCTGACGGGGAGGGCGACGTAGAAAGGCACGTCGTGCGCGTGGGCGGCGAGGGCTTTGAGATAGGTGCCGATCTTGTTGGCCGCGTCGCCCTGGGCGGTCACGCGATCCGCGCCGACGATGACCACGTCCACCATGCCATGCTGCATGAGATGCCCGGCGTTGTTGTCCACGATCAAGGTGTGCGGCACGCCGTGCTCCTTCAGCTCCAGGCAGGTCAAGGACGCGCCTTGGCCGCGGGGCCGGGTTTCGCTGACCCAGACGTGCACCTTGATGCCCGCGTCATGCGCTTGATAAATCGGCGAAAGGGCCGTGCCCCAGTCCACGCAGGCGAGCCAGCCCGCGTTGCAGTGCGTCATCACATTCAACGGGGCGCGAGGATCGCCCCGGCGCTCCAGAATCTGCCGGAACAAGGCGAGCCCATGCTGGCCAATGGCGTGGTTCGTCCGCACGTCTTCTTCGCTGATGGCGAGGGCTTCCTGCCACGCGGCCTCGGCACGCTGATCGTGTGGGAGGGGCGCGACCACGCGCTTCATGCGATCCAGGGCCCAGCGCAGATTGATGGCCGTGGGCCGGGTGGCGTGCAGGGTTTCATAAGCACTGGCCAACGAGTCATCGGACCCGTCGTCGCGCAGAGCGAAGAAGAGACCAAACGCTGCGGTGGCCCCGATCAAGGGGGCGCCGCGCACGCGCATGACTTGGATGGCCTCCGCGGCGTCGAGCATGGTGCTCAGCGTGCGCCATTCCACCCCATGCGGCAGCAGGGTCTGGTCGATGATGCGCACCGTCTGGGTGTCGGGAATGACTTCAATGGAGCGATGGGGCTGGCCTTGGATCTTCATGAATGGCCTGATTCAGGCCGAAGACTGCATGAGTGCAAGACTGAAAGGCGAACAGCCGTGTCACGGAGCGCTAAAGTCAGAGTTGAAAGCTGGCTTCACAAAGAGCATCATGCTCATTATGAACCTTCTTGAGCGCATCACTATCGAGCCGGGTAAGTGCGGTGGCAGGCCGTGTATCCGAGGGTATCGCATCCGTGTCAGTGACATCCTGGATCTGATCGCAGCAGGTGCCTCGCGGGAAGAAATACTGGCCGATTACGATTTCTTGGAGCCGGACGACATCACGGCAGCGCTGACGTATGCAGCCCGCCAGACTGACCACACCGTCCTCGCTGTCGCTGCGTGAATTTCGTTGTGGACAACCAGTTGCCGAAGGCGCTGGCGGTCTGGTTGACCGAACGCGGTCATGACGCCGTTCACGTGCTTGATCGCGGACAAGGTCAGACTGATGATCGGCAGATTTGGAGCGAAGCCATCGCGGAGGCACGCATTGTCGTGAGCAAGGACGAGGATTTCTTTCTTTTGGCGACCCGCCCTAATGATGCGGGTAAGCTGCTTTGGCTGCGTGTCGGAAATGCGAGAACCCAGGCGCTGCTCAGCACTTTCGCTCAAGTCATGCCAGCGATTGAGGAAGCGTTTCTATCGGGTCAGCTCATCGTTGAAGTCCGCTAACCGGAATGTCTGCGAAGGTGTGAACGGTGGCGTGATCGTGCGCAGGGGGCGGCACGTTGCCAGGACGAATCGCAAGCCGCGTGTCCATGCCAGCGCTGCGGGCGGCGTCCAGCTCGGCCACGACATCGCTGATGAACAGGATGTCCGCCGCTGGGGGCTGGCACTCGGTGGTGATACGGCGGTAGCTCTCGGCCTCGCGCTTGGAGCCGATGGTGGTGTCGTAGTAGGCGCTGAACAAGGGCGTGAGATCGCCAGCCTCGGTATGGGCGAAGAAGAGCTTCTGGGCATGTACGCTGCCGGAGGAGTAGATGCGCAGGTCGTGCCCGTCGGTGTGCCAGGCCTGGAGTGCAGCGGGCACGTCGTCGAAGAGTGTGCTGCGCAGCGCGCCGTCGTGGAACCCCTGCTCCCAGATGAGGCCCTGGAGCATCTTCAGCCCGGTGGCTTTGATGTCGGCATCCATGAGCTTGAGCGCTTCTTCGGCGGCGAAGACTTCCGGCTTGGCCGATGGTGGGCACCATTCGGCGAAGCTGGCATAACCCGCGTCGCGTGCCATCTGGCGGACAGTGGCCAGCACCTCGGGCGTGTGCCAGCGGGCAGCCAGGAAGGAGGCCAGCCGTAGCCGCGCATAGGGGAACATCACCTCATGCACAAAGGCGAGAGGGGAGACGGTGCCTTCGATGTCGAGCAAGATGACTCGGCTCATGCAATGAGCACGGGCTGGTCGATGCGGATGCCTTTGGCCGCGAGCGGATTGGGACCGAAGCACAGGGGCTGGTAGCCGGAAGCGATCTCGTCGTTCGTGTAGAGCGGGGTCCAGCCGGACATGTCTTTGAACAAACGAATGGCGCGGATGGTGCGGTCGGCGCAGAGGTCGAACCAATGCTTGGTGCCTGCGGGAACGTTGATAAAGTCACCCTCCTCAATCTCGATGGAGAACAGGGGCTCATCGTTCTCAGGATGAATGTAAAACAGGCCGCGCCCTTTGACGATGAAGCGCACCTCGTCCTCGGCGTGGCGGTGCTCTTTGTTAAACTTGGCCAGCAGCGCGTCGAGGTTTGGAGTCTCGGGCTTCACGTCCACGACATCGGCGGTGAGGTAGCCGCCTTGCTGCTTGAGCGCGGTGACTTCGGGCTCGTAGGCGGCCAGGATTTCCTCCGCCGTGGCATCCCGATCAATGCGGCCCTCGACCGCCCAGCGATCATAGTGGATGCCAAAGGGGAGGAGAAAACTGCGGATGTCGTCCGAATCCTGAAGGATGCGGTCTTTGCTGGGAATGCGGATGGAAGCCATTGGTGCAGGTCGCTTCAAAACGACCCGAAGAGCAACCGCTTCTGTGTGACAACTTCGAACAAAAACTCCAGCACCTCGACCTGGCGGCGGGCATCGGCAATCGTGTCGCCCCAGGTGTAGAGCCCGTGCCCCGCCATGAGGAAGCCGTGGCGCAGCGGGTTTGTGGTGTCCGCCCTGCGTTGCTCGATGACCTTGGAGAGGCTGGTGATATCTTGCGTGTTGGGGAAAATTTCAATGCGAGCCTCGGTCTCGTGGGTGGTGATGCCGGACAGGCCCTTCAGCATTTCATAGCCCACGATGCGCAGCGCGCCCTCCTTGACAAAGCCTTCACTCAGGGCCGTAGCGGCAATGGAATGGGTGTGCAGGATGGCTCCGGCACCCTGCTTCGCTAAGGCCACGTGCAGCATGGCCTCGGCGGAGGGATTGGGCATGTCGGGGTCCATGCCCTGGCCATCCTCGCCCACCATCACAAACTGATTGGACTGTAGCTTGCCCTTGTCAAAGCCGCTGCCGGTCATGAGCAGGGTCAAAGGATTGCGCTCGATCACCACGCTGTAATTGCTGCTGGTGCCCAGCGACCAGCCCCGCTGATGGAAGTCGCGTCCGGTCTCGATGAGATCATGGAGAAGAATCTGAATGGGGGGGAGGCGTGGGACGGGCATCGCGCAAAGATGGAGCGAAAGGTTGAGCGTTGCAAAACTTGCGATGAAAAAGTGTGGTGACGGCGCTGTCACGGGTGGCTGCGTTTTCGGTCTGAATGAAGGCAGATTGCAAAGAGCGGCGTGTTTCTGACCGCCGCTTCTTGCTTGTCTCGCGCGAACTGAACGCATACTTGCACTCGCGCCAAATCTCCCGACTTTGCGCGCCCTAATTCGCCTCGACTCATGATCCCTAACGTCTATCGCACCCACCATTGCAACGCGCTCCGCGAGGAGCACATCGGCCAAGTTGTTACCCTGTCCGGGTGGGTGAATTCGGCCCGCGACCATGGCGGCGTGATCTTCATCGACCTCCGCGACCGCGAGGGCATGACGCAGGTCGTGTTCCGCCCCGAGGAAGACGCGAGCATTGCCGAGCAAAGCCATGAACTGCGCGATGAAGATGTGGTGCAGGTGATCGGCCGTATCGAGAAGCGTCTCGCAGGCACCGAGAACGACAAGCTCGGCACTGGCAACATCGAAGTGGTGGCGACCAAGCTGACCGTCATCAACAAGGCGGACGTGCTGCCCTTCCAGCTCGACCGCGAGCTGTCGAACGAGGACCTGCGCATGAAGTATCGATACCTCGACCTGCGCCGCGAGCGGATGAACAAGAACATCCGTATGCGCCACGCGATCACCTTCGCCGCTCGCAACTACTTGGATGCGAATGGCTTCTGCGAGGTCGAGACTCCGATCCTTTCCAACCCGACGCCGGAAGGCGCGCGTGACTTCCTGGTGCCTGCGCGTCTGAGCCCGAGCAAGTTCTTCGCGCTGCCGCAGGCTCCACAGCAATACAAGCAACTGCTCATGGTCGCTGGTCTGGAGCGCTACTTCCAGATCGCTCGTTGCTTCCGCGATGAAGACCTTCGCGCGGATCGTCAACCCGAGTTCACCCAGATCGACATCGAAGGCAGCTTCGTGAAGCAGGACGACATTGTCACGCTGGTCGAGGGATTGCTGGCTTCCATGTTCAAGGCCGGACGCGGCATTGATATCCCGTTGCCCTTCCCCCGCATGACGTATGCGGAGGCGATGGATCGCTACGGCTCGGACAAGCCGGACACGCGCTTCGGCAATGAGATCATCAAGCTGGATGACCTGTTCGCGAACACGGGCTTCAAGATCTTCAAGAACGTGCTCGATAGCGGTGGCACCGTGCGCGGCATCAACTGCAAAGGCTTCGCCACCGTCACCACCGGTCAGATGAACCGCCTCAACGAACTGGCCGTGCAGGCTGGTCTTCCTGTGAAGGCCCTCGCCTTTATCAAGCTGGAGAACGGCGAGTATAAGTCGCCGCTCTGGAAGGTCTTCAGCGAGGAAGAGAAAGCCGCTGTCACCCAGCGCATGGGCTTGGCCGAGGGCGATGTCGTCTTCTTCGTCGCCGGTGCGGTCGATATGGTCAGCACCGTGCTTGGTCGCACGCGTCTGGAAGTCGCCAGCATGATGGACATCCTAAAGGACAGCACCGCGCTGAACTTCCTCTGGGTCGTCGATTTCCCGCTGCTCGCCTACAGCCCCGAGGAGCAGACCTGGGTCGCCGTTCATCATCCGTTCACCCGTCCGAACGCGGACGACATCGCCAAACTCGACGCGGGCGATTACGCCAACGTGCGCGCTGAGGCCTACGACGTGGTGCTCAACGGCTACGAACTCGGTGGCGGCTCGATCCGAATCCACGAGAGCGACTTGCAGGCGAAGATGTTCAGCGTGCTCGGCGTCAGCCCCGAGGAGCAGCAGATCAAGTTCCGCCACATCCTGGAAGCCTTCAAGTTCGGCGCGCCTCCGCACGGTGGCCTCGCCCTCGGCTTGGACCGCATTGCCATGCTGATCGCCGGTGAGGACAGCATCCGCGAAGTGATCGCTTTCCCGAAGAACAACAAGGCCTGTGACCTGATGACCGACAGCCCGACGAATGTGGATTTCAAGCAACTGCGCGAGATCTACATTCAGAGCACCTACAAGCCGAAGGCGAAGGACGAGTAAGATAGATAGTCTGACTGTCGGTCATCCATCAGGTGTCCTCCTGCCCGATGACGCACGGAGTGGCACGCATCTCGCCTTGTTGGCTTGGCGCAGGCGTGTCCTCCTTGGGGCTTGAGGAACGCATTCGTAACGGTTACTTTCCGCACATGACCGACCTCGAAATGATCGAACGCGATGCTGCTGACTGGGAGTTGTCGTGCCTCGTCTTCACTGAGGAAGAATACCTTGCGACTGAGCCGGACAGGTTGGAACGGCATGAGTATATCGATGGCCAAATTCGCTGCATGGCGGGGGCGAGCGACAGTCATGAGGGCGTGAGTCTGCTGCTTGCTGCGAAGCTTTTGCAACACCTCCGGGGCAAGCCCTGTCGTGTTTTCAAAGGCGACATGAAGCTGCGCGTGAAGCAGCGCCAGCAGGCGCAGAAGGTCGTTTTTTACTACCCAGACATCATGGTTGTGTGTGATCCAGCTGACGACAAGCAGGATTACAAGACTCGCCCAAAGCTCATTGTGGAGGTGCTCTCGAATGACAAGGGGCGCGATCTCATCGAGAAGCTAGCGGTGTATCGTGAGATCGATACGCTGGAGGAATACTTCGTGATCAGCCAACACGCACAGCGCCCCGAGGTTACGGCGTTCCGTCGCGCCAATGACTTCGAGCCCGAGATTTTTCAAGCGGACAACTTCATGATGGATTCTGTTGGCCTGCCTCTCACGGTGAAGGAACTTTACGAGTTCTGAAGCTGAATCCCCATCAGTGGCTTCCCTTCAGCGCTCCACGTCGAGGAAGTCGCCCTTGGCTTGCCAGTGGGTAAAGACGTCCTTGCCGTTGGCATCGGTTTGAAGGCCGACGTGGGTGCCTTGGGTTGCACTCAGGCGTTCAGGCATGTTGCTACCGTCGTTGCGGCCAACGATGATGTAACCACCACGCCACGCACGGCCATGAACCGGTTGGTTGGCGGCATCGCAATTCCAGACCGGGGGCCAAGTGTGGCCGTTGGGGTTCTCGAAGATCAGTGGCGCATTGCCATCCGAGTCGTCTCTCAGTCCCTTGGTCAGGGCCCAGTGGCATTCGCCTGCGGTCAAGGCGTCGGTATAGTCGGGTGCGGTGCCGATGTCGCCGTCAGGGATGAAGGGACTATTAGGACAACCAAAGCTAAAACCCTCCTCATCGCTTTCGTTTCCCTTTACGATTTCATCGCTGATCAAGCTGCGGCGAAACAGCACCCGATAAGCCTGATTGGCTGTTTGGGGTTTCGAGGCATCTTCGTCTGGATAGATGCCATCGTGATCACCAGCATAGGCTTTGGTCGCGATGCAGATGCAACGGACGTTGTTGCCTGCTCTCAGTAGATCCATTCTCTGTTTCACTTCCCGATATGCAGCCACCGCCATCACACAGGCTATCACCACCAACACACTCACCGTGATGATGGCCAGCTTGCTGCAACCGCGTTTGGGAGATTCGTTCATGGGACGACAGTGTTTGTTTTGTTGCTGGTGGGGGCTGGCAAGATGCCCAACGACCAGTGACGGGCTGAAAGCCCATCCTACCTTGTCTCCACATCCGGCGGGAAATTCCGAATCATGTCGTCGTCGGTGTAGGGCTGGCCGTCGGGGCCATTATGGATGAGTTGGAACAGGCAGTTGCTGGCACCGATAATGTGCAAGCGGATGCCCGGCTGGTCCTTCCCAGAGATGAAGCTGTCCTTGCCCAAGGCGGGATGGCCGACGGGCACGAGGTCGAGTTTTTCGTGGTTCTTGCCGGCGAGCTGTTCGCAGATCTCCGACCACTCACCGTGCGGCAGGGTGCGGGTGGTGGTCCAGTAATCGATGAGCATCTGGCCGATGATGCCGGTTTGTTCCTGCGGTGTGAGGTCTGGCTTGAGCAGGGCATTGAGCGGGCAGAGAGGGAAGATCACCTCCGGATCGGCGGTGGGCAGTCCGGCCTTCAAAGCAGGGTCGTTGGGGTCAAACTTAGCAGTGGCAGCGGTCGTGCTGGCTTTTCTACGAAACAGGTCGAGCCATTGCTCAGTGAGGCTGCGCTTGTCGCCGACGATGATGCCGACCAGCATGGCCAGAACAATCGCCAGCCCGATGATGCTAGGCTTGAGGTAGCGCTTCATGCTGAACCTTGACCAGCCTACGCTTTCATGAATCCGAGGTTCGCGTCGAAGTTGATGATCGTGGGCAGCACCTCGCGAATCTGGCTGTCGCTGAGGCCGAACCACTTGGCCATGGTGGCAGCGTATTGATCCACGCTGGTGGTGGGAATCCAGCGTCCGCGCCCGGTGTTGAGCGGGTTGCCGTCGACGGTGATGTCTGGGTCGGGGAAGCTGCCGTAGAGCTTCTGGCCATTGACCGCGCCACCCATAACCATGTGGTGGCCGCCCCAGCCGTGGTCGGTGCCCTGGCCGTTGGAGTCGAAGGTGCGGTTGAAGTCCGAGGCGGTAAAGGTGGTGACGTTGGAGCCCATGTTGATGCTGTCCAGGGCGTCCTGGAAGCCCTTCATGGCGCTGCTGACACCGCCGAGCAGGTTCGCGTGGCCAGCGAGCTGCGGGCCGTGTGTGTCGAAGCCGCCAGTGGCGCAGAAGAAGACCTGGCGTTTCATGCCGAGGGGGCCAGAGGCCTGCACGAGCTTCGCAATCGTGCGCAGCTGTTCTCCGAGACCAGTGGCAGGGATGGTGGGGAAATTACTGGTTCCCTGGATCGCGGCGTTGATCGTGTCGGCTTCAATGATGGACTGGCTGGAAAGGTCGGCGAAGGCATCCTCCATCAGGTTGGCATACTCCGCGTTCAAGATGCTGCGGAAGGCGGTGTAGCGGGAGACTTCCTTGGTCTGGGTGCCCTGGCCTAGCTTGAAGGTGGGCGTGCCGCCGGGGCCGGGCCGGAAGGGTAGCAGCGTGGTGCCGGTCTGGAAGAAGTTGGTGCCATTGAGCGAGACGAGCATGGAGATGCTGGTGCGTCCCTGTGCGGCGAGGATCGCCTCGGCCATGCGCGCGCCCCAGCCGGTGCGGCGATGCGCGGCATCCATGGTGTAGGCGGAGGTTTGCCAAGCCATCTGCTGATCTTCGTGGGAGAAGAGGTTGTCCGGGATGGCGGCGCTCCCTTGGCGGTAGTCGTTCATGGTGGCCGGGGCGACGAGGGTGCCCAAGTTGGTCACCAGTGCGAGCTTGCCTGCATCATAAAGTGCCTGACAGCCGGTCATGTTCGGGTGCAGGCCAATCTGCATGCCATTGTCGTTCAGCGAGTTCAGCGCCAGGATCTGGTTTTGCGGAATGCCGACGACAGTGCGGCTGGCCATGTATTTGGCATGGGCACTGGACTCGCGCGGCAGGGCCAGATTGTTGGAGTCATTCCCGCCATATAGGAAAAGGCAGACGATAGCGCGGTATTCATCGCCCGGCACATCCTGTGCATAGGCGTTGATCGTGCGCAGCGTCAGCAGCGTGTTCAGCATGCCTGCGGTGGACATGGCGGAGCAGGCGCTGGCGCCGAGGAAGTTTCGCCGCGTGAGGAGGGTGGGCATTTCAGGCAAGGACATGGCTTGAAAAAGAGACGGGGTTGTCAGGCTGGCGAAAGTTAGCGTTCCACGACGAACTCAGGCACCGAGCACAGCGCGCTGAGGATGTTCTGCACCTGCTCGGTGGGGCTGCCTGCGTACGCAGTATGAATGCTGAGCAACGAACTGCGCAGGTCGGCCGACATGGGTCGGGCGAGCAGGAGAGTTTCGATGCGGGCAAGGAGAGCGTCGGGCGTCGCCGCGAGGGCGATGAGCCCAGCCAAGTCAAGGCTCACGCTGGGCGAGGCATCGGAGGGGAAGCCATAGCGCACGCCGTCGAAGAAGTAGTTCGACGTGTCGGTGGTGGACAGCGGGTTATGGATTTCGATTTCCGGTGCGACCAGTCCGGCATTCTGAATCGGACCCTGCGGCTGGAAGTTGACGTGGAAGAAGTTGAACACCGTGGGGCTCTGGAAAGGTGCCTGATTGAACTTGTCACGCATGTTGTTGAGCATGTAGCGACCGAGCACGGGCGAGCTATCTGAAGGCGGTTTTGGGAAGGCGCGCAACAGTCGGACGAGGCGCAGGATAGGCTCGCTCACCTTGCCTCCCGCGGCTTCGGGCAGTGGGTTGCGGGCTTCAGAATCACACAGGATGGACTTCACCACGGCGGCGAGATCGCCGCGGACGCCAGCGCCGTTGTTGTCGAACTTGCCTGCCACACGGTAGATGTAAGCGGCGCTGGGATTGCTGGTGACCAGGCGCTGAATCAAGCGACGGGCGATGAAGGGGCCGACGTTGGGGTGGTTGAAGATCACGTCCACACCGCGTTTCATGTCTTGATAAGCGGTCTGGCCAGCGGGGATAGTCGCGCCGCCAAGGATGACTTTCACGTCGCGATCATGCTGGTCCTCGAAGGCAATCATCGGGTTGATCTGATCCAGCACCGGTCCGCTTGATGTGAAGCTCGGTGAGCCTGCGAATGTCCAGCCCGTCAACGCGCGCGACAGCTCGACGATCTCGGTCTGCGTGTAGGTCGGGATGGCGTTGCCCGAGACGTCGCGCTTGAAGGTTCCGTCGCGGTTCAGGTGCTCCAGCCCTATGCTGAAGAGCTGCATGATCTCGCGGCCGTAGTTTTCATTGGGCTTGGTTTTGGAACTGCGCACGGAGGTGAGCCAGATACCCATCATCGGGTTCAGCGTCACTTCTTCCAAGATATCGCGGTAGTTGCCAAAGGCGCGGCGCACTAGGATGTCGTAGTAGCTCGCGACACCTCGTGGGTAATTTTGCAGCGTGGGATCAAGGTCAGAGACGACGAGGATTTCGCTGAGCGCGAAGGCTACGCGCTGGCGCAGCTGGTCGGGTGCCGTGGCAGCGCTGGTCCACCATGCATAGAGGCGGTCGTTGGTGCGCAAGGTGG
>CAXNNN010000034.1:0-14277 GCA_964203095.1 Verrucomicrobiaceae bacterium
CTGCTCACCGCCAAGTCACATCAAGGCCGCCTGGATTTGGCCGATGTGGAACGCCTGATCACGCACCGCACAGACATCCATTACCCCAAGCCCGCTGCACTGAGCATGAGCCAAAGCACCGAGCTGGGCACGGTGTATCCGCACGCAGAGATCAAAGCACTGACCAGTCTCGCGCATCGAAAAGGCTTATCGGTTCACATGGACGGTGCCCGGTTTTTCAATGCGCTGGCGGGCACGACTGGCAGCGCCGCAGACATCACTTGGCGCGCAGGTGTGGATGTCTTGTGCTGCGGCGGCACCAAGCTGGGCATGGCCGTCACCGAAGCGGTCGTGTTCTTCGATCACAGACTGGGCGAGTCCTTTGCCTACCGCTGCAAGCAAGCCGGGCAACTGTGCTCCAAGATGCGCTTCATCTCCGCCCAGTGGCTGCACATGCTGCGCGACGATACCTGGCGAAAACACGCCTCACACGGCAACTACCATGCGCGACTGCTGGCCGAAAAGATGGCAGCGCTCCCCGGCGTAGAGCTACTGTATCCTGTCGAGGCAAATGCGTGCTTCCTAAAACTAACCGAGGACATCAAAGAACGCCTCAAGGCCAAGGGCTGGCGCTTCTACAGCTTCATCGGCGGTGGTTCGCGCTTCATGTGCTCATGGAAGGTGACCGAAGCCGATGTGCGGCAACTAGTGGCGGATGCGCAGGGGTGAGGCTGGTTACACGCCCGGCTTCTTGCCACCCAGTTCTTCCATGAGCTTCAAGCCAAGCAGACCAGACAACGCACCACCATCACCTGAACCGCCGGTGATGAGGATGTCGGGGATGATCTTGACCTTGTCGCGACCAATGGTCTCAGCGATTTTTGTGCGGGTGAAATTGTCTCCGCCCATGGCACGCACTTGAAGTTCGTATGACTCCGCGTTGGCCTTACCGATGGCGAGAATCTTTTCAGCTTCCGCACTACCGGTCATCTGGATGCGCTGGGCTTCAGCACCGGCGATGAGCTTGGTGCGCTCGGCTTCGGCGGCTGCGTTGAGCTTCACGCTTTGGGCATCGCCCTCTGCTTTTTTAACAGTCGAGTCAGCGACGCGTTCGGCGATCTGCACCCCCTGATCGGCTTCGACGATCTGGCGTTGCATGTCGGCGATGGCCGTTTGCTTCTCCAAGTCTTGACGCGTTTCCTGCGCCATGCGCTGGGTGTCATACGTGACCTTTTGTTCCTCGGCGATCTTGCGATCTGTCAGCGTCTTCATCAGCGACTCGGGCGGCGCGATGTCGCCGATGAGAGTGTCC
The DNA here is from genome assembly GCA_964203095.1 of Verrucomicrobiaceae bacterium. Classification (GTDB taxonomy): domain Bacteria; phylum Verrucomicrobiota; class Verrucomicrobiia; order Verrucomicrobiales; family Verrucomicrobiaceae; genus JAEUHN01. The sequence goes on from CAXNNN010000034.1 coordinate 1,292, forward strand.
ACGCCATTCACGTCATATTGATCGAGCACATGATTGATATGCTCGCGGGCGCTGGCCTGGCGTTCTTTTCGCGTGCTGAGGAAGGCGATGACGTCGCTGTCTTGCGCGCTGTTGCGGAAGTAGTTGCCGATGGTGGGCTCGAGCACCTGGGACACGAGGTTGTTCATGTTACCGAAGCGCGCGATGACCTTGCTCGCCTCAGTCATCGGGATGTGAATGATCTGGCTCACGTCAAGATTGAAAGGGAAGCCGTCCTTCGAGCGCACCGTGATCGTGGACAGGTGCTTGTCGAGCTGATGGGCCTCGCTGCGGGCGTTGGCCCAGTTGAGCACGAGGTTGGTGGTGGGCACGGATTCGATGCGCAGGATGTAAGTGTTGAGAGGATACTTGCCTGGACCGAGAGGCTCGGCCCACACGCCTTTGCAGCCTTTGCGCACGATGTTGCCATGCTTGAAGTCGGCCCCGCTGAGGTCTTCGCCATCATCGCCATAGTAGCTGATGACGACGCCGACAGAGCCGATGGGGATCTCGGTCATGGGAATCTCTTCGACATGCACGAACCAACTGTTGAGGAAATACGAGCCCGCGAGGATGACGTGCGGCTGGAGACCTCGACTGCCGCCATTGCCCAGGAAGGCATCGGCATCCTGGAAGTTGTTGTGCCCCGTGATCATCCTGCCCGCGATTTGGCCTTCGGGTAGAGGCGCGCCATCCAGCGTGGTGACGATGCCGACCATGTTGTCCTTGATCTGCGTGACCTTGGTCAACGTGACGTCGAAAAGAAAGCTGTTCACGCGATAGGTGCCAGGCGTCAGGTAAGCCGCCTGGCGGCCTTTTTGACCGCCATTCCGCAGGAAGGATTCGGCGTTCTGAAACATGTCGCTTTCCACTCGCCGCGCGAGCACGGAACCGGCGGTGAGTTCGCAACCGTCCTTGGCCATGACCAAACCAATCGCACCGTCCGGGATCACGACGAAGGGCTGTAGCTTGATCTCATACTGCCAGATCCATTTCCAGAAGTAGATGCCAGGAGCAAGCGTCTGCGCCTGGAAGCCCGCCTCACCTTTGGTGGCGACGATTCGGCCCGCCGGGATTTCTTTGTTGGGACCGAAGAGCACGAACTTCTTGGTCACCAAACCGATGCGGTCTTCCGGCACGATAACGACGCCGAGCAGTTGAACGAAGGGGCGAAAGAACAAGAACAAGAACAGTGCGCCGATCCCAAGGATGACCCACCAACGGTAAGGCGTGAGCAGATCAAGAGCCGATAACTCATTGGCAGCGGCCAGGAGGAATGAATTCATAAGGCTGATTGTGTAGCGGAATCATCCGCAGTGGCACAATTCTTTTCATGATCGAGGATTGGAAGCGATCAGTCTTTGCGTTTAGCTGGTGCATGAAAACTCGTCGTGAAACACTGAAACTTGCGCTCGGCAGCGCTGCAGCCACGCTCACCGCTAGCGCCGCACCGCCGATCGCCACGCGTATCATCGACACGCACACGCATTTCTATGATCCCACGCGGCCACAGGGCGTGCCGTGGCCACCACCGAACACGGCTTTGTATCGCCCCGTGTATCCCAAGAATTGGGCCGCGCTGGCGAACCCGCTGGGCATTCGCGAAACCGTGGTCGTAGAGGCGAGCAAGCTCGTTGAAGACAATGACTGGATTCTGAATCTGGCGGCGAAAGAGAACGCGATCATCGGCTTCGTGGGCAATCTGCAACCGGCGGACAGCGACTTCGCCGCAAATGTGAACCGACTGGCCGCGAATCGTATCTTTCGCGGCATCCGTGTTAGCGGCAAGGCGTTGAGCGATAACGCCGCAAGCAGTGAATTCATTGCCGGTGGGAAACTGCTGGCCGACCTGAACCTGTCGCTGGATGTCAATGGCCTGCCGGACATGAGCATCGTCGCCGCCCTGGCAGCCAAGGTGCCGGAACTGCGCATCGTCGTCGATCACTGCGGTGGCTGTGGCGATCCTCAAAATCTGAAGCAGGGCTGGAAGGATGGCATGGCCGCCTGTGCGAAAGCGAAGAACATCTTCGTCAAAGTCTCCGGCCTGCCTGAGCAAAGCGGTGCCCCTGAGGGCAAGGCAGTGATCGAGACCGAACACTACCTGCCCGTGCTGGATTTTCTCTGGGATCGCTTCGGCGCGGATCGCTTGATCTACGGCAGCAACTGGCCGGTGTCAGAGCGAGGAGCCGAATACGCAGGCGTGTTCAAAATGGTCAGCGGCTACTTCAGCACCAAGGGCAGCGATGCCTGTGAGAAATACTTCTGGAAGAACTCGCTCGCGGCTTATCATTGGATCGAACGAAAGTGATTCTCCATGCGCGTCGTAATCCAGCGGACCACACAGGCGAGTGTCACCATCGACGGTATCGTCGTTTCCGAGATTGGCCAGGGCTTGCTGGTGCTGGTCGGCATTGAGAACGACGACGCAATCACTGATGCGCAGTGGCTTGCCTCGAAGATCGGGCAGATGCGCATCTTCAGCGACGGCGGGGGCAAGATGAACCTCAGCGTGAAGGACATCGACGGCGACCTGCTGGTGGTCAGCCAATTTACGCTTCATGCCTCGACCAAGAAGGGCAACCGCCCCAGCTTCCTGTGCGCTGCGAGACCGGAGATCGCGATCCCACTTTATGAGCAGTTCCTCGGCCTGCTGGAGACCGAGCTGGGCAAGCCAGTGCTGCGCGGTGTCTTCGGCGCAGACATGAAGGTCGCCCTGGTCAATGATGGGCCCGTGACCATCTTGATCGACTCGCGAGCGCGGGAGTAGCGGCTCTTGTTCCCGAGGTTGCGTATCCACAGCAGGCGAGTAATCTCTGCCCCTTAGTCGCCACCGAAAACGCATGAGGCCCGCTGTCGCATCCCCCTATACCCGTCTGGCGCTAGCCGTTATGTGCACCACCTTCGCGCTCAGTTCGCACGCGCAACAAGCGGCCCCTGCGGAGGAGAAGAAGCCAGGCTTTTTCAAGCGGATAACGAAAGGCGTGACCGAGAGTGTCAGCGGCATCTTCAAAAAGGACGAGCCCCCACCGACCCCAGCGCCAACACCGAAGCCCGTGGAGAAGCCGAAGTCCAGTCCTCCGACCAAGAAGGCTGCCCCCTCTTCCACGACCAAGCCCAAGTCTTCCACGAGCACTGCGAGTAGCACGACCAAGCCCAAGCTGAAGCTGACCGAGAAGCCCTCATCCACCGCACCCAAAAAATCGTCCTATTCGCCGGGCACCGCGAGCAAGGAGCCGACGACCAAGTCCGAGCCTTCGCCCAAGGCGAAGTCCAGCGACATCTCCGAGGCCTTCGGATCCAGCAGCAAGATGGACGTGCCGCCGCCCGCGCCAGCCAAGAAGGCCGTGCCTAAAGCATCCACGACAGCGGCGACACCGTCCCCAGCACCGACCACCGCAGCACCTGACAAGGACACCACGCCCACGGGTCCTACCCCCGAGTTGCCCGCCAGCGATGGCTCCTGGGAAGTCGTGAAGCTGGGCCACGATTACATCACCGCCGACAGCATCCAGCGCTTCTACCGCTTCAGTTCACTGAAGGTTGATGGCAATCATGTCTGGCTGCGCTCGCCCACGATCATCATGAAGGCCACGATCGGCAGCCAGGAACTGCTGATCAACAACATCAAATTCATCCTCAGCTACCCCACAGCCGAATCTAAAGGCAAGGCCCTGTTCTCCCGTGTGGACCTCGCCAAGCTCATCGACCCCGTGCTGCGCCCCAGCCACATCGACACCTCTGAAGTCTTCGACACGGTCGTCATTGATGCCGGCCACGGCGGCCACGACTCCGGCGCGCGCGGCGTCTATGGTTACGAGAAGGACTTCGCCCTGAAGATGGCGCTCAGCGTGCGGGATACCCTGACCAAGCGGGGCTTCAAGACCGTGCTCACACGCAGTGATGACACGTTCATATCCCTCGGTGGCCGCTTCGCCGTGGCCAATGCCACGCCGCGCAGCATCTTCATCAGCCTGCATTTCAATTCCGGCGGCTCAACCGCGACGGGTATCGAAACCTTTGCCTTGTCGCCCGAGGGCGCGGCCAACACTCAGATCGGCCGCAGCACCGACTTCAGTTCCACCGGTCAGCGCACCGGCAACAAGCGCGACTCCGAAAACATCGCCCTCGCCACCGCCGTGCACGCCATGGTCGTGCATCGGTTCAAGCTCGTCGATCGCGGTATCAAACGCGCCCGCTGGTCCGTGCTGACCGGTTGCCAGCGCCCCAGCATTCTGTTTGAAGGCGGCTTCGTCACCAATGGTCAAGAGTGCCGCCTGATCGCCTCCCCCACCTACCGCGAAGCCATCGCCACCGCTATTGGCGACGCCGTCGTGAACTACCGCAAGGCTCTCCAGCCCCGCGTGGTAGGGCCGTCGGGGAGATAGCAGCCCCGTTGCGCCGCAACGGGAGTCATGCACCAGTTGCTGCGCAACTACGCTACTTTCCCGCACAGGGACTGTGCAAACCACTTCGCTACCGCGTTACTTCAAATCAGCGCTGCATCGATCTCAAAGGGATCAACGGAAATTAGCCAGGGGTCGAGCGGGGAACGAGCGAACAACCCTGGTTGACCACCCGTCATGATACGACCCCAGCGGGGTCGCAGCCTCACTTCAAAGACCCCAGATAGTCGATCAGATCCGCCGCCTCCTGTGCGGTGAAGCTCTGCAGCAGACCTTCAGGCATCAGTGACACAGGCAGCGTCTGCTCACTCTGCACTTCGGTCTTCTTCAACGGCACGCTCTGGCCAGTCGCAATCTTGAGGAACACCTCATCGCCCTCGCGCTTCACGATGAAGCCCGACTGCGCGCCGCCATCCTTCATCGTCAGCACAACTGGCTGATAACCAGGTGCAATCAGCTTCGACGGTGTGAGCAAGCTGTCGATGAGTTGCGCCTGATTCAGCCTCGCACCCACCTTCGACAAGTCAGGCCCGAAGTCACGCCCGCTGCCGTTGACGAAGTGACAGGCCAAACAAGCTGCCGCCTTGCCCGTGGGAGAGAACAGCTCGGTCCCGCGTTTGGCATCGCCTTTGATGGCGAGGATCTTCTCCGAGCTCGCGGAAGCGCCCAGCGTTTCGACGCGCTGATCGTCTGGCAGGAAGCGCTCGAACAGGGAGCGGATGTGGGCGTTGGGGGAGGCAGCTGCCTTTTGAACGACTATCCGCTCTATTTTTGGGGATAAGTTGCCTCGGTCTAATGCATTCAAAAGTTGCAGACAAGACTCCGGTTCTAGCAAGCAGGCACTCACGTCATCTACATCCCAACTTCCGAGCTTCAAAAGCCATTGATGTTCTTTGAGACTTTCCAAATCAACAGGCTGTGGAAATTCCTCATCGCTCTGCATTCGCATCATCCATTCGATTTGCAAAGCTAGGCCAAGTTTGTCCACGCCCTGGCTGCCGATCGCTGGCATGTGGCCCGATCCCGTCGTAGCTAGCCGGTGCAACAGCACACTTCTCCATGGATCACCAGGCGCGATCACTTTGGCATCCCACACTCCAAAATCCCCACGCGTCGGCTTCTCCTCCACCGCCCGCATCTCATTCAACGCCATCTCCACATTCACCATCAGCGGCACGGAGCCACCGCCGTTCTGGCGATGGCAGTGGGCGCAGTTGGTGTGCAGCCAGGAGCGGGCACGGGCTTCCAGCGGTTCCTGTTCAGCATAGGGATTGACCAAACGCGCCTCGCTGCACTTGAAGAAGTTTTCATCCATCACGCCAGTTGCCAGCCAACCGGCTTCGTCCATCAATTGCTGGGGCTGAAAGCTGAGTGCAAAACCACTCCACGCGTTGTGGCAGCGCAGGCACTCCGCACGACTGTGGAAGCGATAGTTGTAGCGATGTTTGCCGCCGGGATACTTTTCGCCCACGAGGTCCAGCTTTCGCTCATTACCATGCGGGCCGACGATCTCGGCATCGGTCTGTGCTTCGTTCCACCGGTAGCTGTAGGCGTTCCAGGCTTCGCCATCGTAGTGCAGCACTTGCGTCTCTACCTTGATGCTGCTGTCTGGCTTTGCTTGATCGAGCTGCATGGCCAGCGTCTTCGCCAGCACGGTGCCCGCAGGCCACGTGACCTTGCTTTCGGTCTTGCCGGTCTTCTTGTTCGTCCAGACCTTGGCTTCGATCTTGCCCTGGGTGAAGGCGGCCATGCGCACACCCTTGGCACCATCAGCCCACATGGGCGCACGAATCGCATACGGTTTCACTCCCGGAGCCAACGCATGATTGGCTGCGTCCGTCAGCAAACCCGTCTCGCTCAGCTTGCGAGGGAAGCTCGAAGGCTTGCCCGCCTTGGGATTGCGCGCCAGCCGATGCACCGTGCTCGGATTCCCCCAGTGGAGGAAGTAAATGTCGCCGTCCTCACCCTGGCCGAACGAAACGATTTTAATCGATGTGTCCGCGATCTCTTCATGCCGCGTGACCTGCTGGCCATCATGCCACAAAGCCCAGATCTTGCCCGTCTCGTAGTCGCCATAGACATACGCACCGACCAGCTCCGGCAAGCGCTTGCCACGATACACAAAGCCCCCGGTGATCGACGCCGCTTCCGTATGATCATGCGTGACGATGGGCGGCGTGATGGGCACCGTGCTCTTCCGCTCGGGCAGGATGGGATTGTTCCCCTCCATCGCACTCCAGCCGTAGTTCGCGCCGCGCTTGATCAGGAAAATCTGCTCCCACTGCTCCCAACCGACATCGCCGCACCACAGGTTTCCCGTCACGCGGTCGAAGCTCATTTTCCAAGGATTGCGCAGACCAAAAGCATAGATCTCTGGTCGCGCTTTGGGCGTGGTGAGGAAGGGATTGTCCTTCGGCACGGCATACGCTTTGCCTGAGTCCGCATGATCCACATCAATGCGCAGCACACTGCTGAGCAGGTCGGAGATGTCCTGCCCGGTCACGCGCGGATCGGGTGGTGCGGGCACCTCGGCATCACCGGTGGAAAGGTAGAGCAGGCCGTCATTGCCAAAGCAAACCGCCGCGCCGTTGTGCCCACCACTCGGCCAAGTCATCAAGATTTGCTCGCTGGCAGGATCAATCACCAGCGGCACTTCTTGCGCCACCTTGAACCGCGACAGCCGCGAGCCGTCATCCAGCTTGTCGCCGTTCGTGTAGGTGATGAAGATTTGTTTGTTGCTGCCGAACTTCGGATGAAACGTCACGCCATAGACATGATCGCAGGTCGAGTGCAGGGCCTTCAAGTCGAGCGCCACCTCTGCCTTCGTCGCCGTGATATCATTTGGCACGCACCATAGCTTGCCACCATTCTCGACGAACAACCACTGGTTCAGCCCCGGCACCGGCCCCATGTCAAGGGCACTGTTCAACGCGACACCTGCGAACACCTGCTCAGCGACGAAGGGCTTCGCCGGTTCAGGGGTGCCTTGAATGCGAGAAGTGGTCCAGTAGTCAGAGGCAAGTGCCGATGACACGTGCAACGCAAAGGTGATGACACATAACAGACGCATAAGGCACGATGCTAGCGACTGCTTGGCCAGGAGGGAAGTACGAAGCGCCTCATGATGGAGCAAGGACGCCCAGTCCGTGAAAGTCATTTCGTGCACAGCGGACATCTCGTCCGCCCTCACGAAACAGGGACGAGGCGTCCTCGCTCCCAGGCTCATGCAGCGCTAACCTGCCAGCCCTCACGATACATCTTGCTCAGATACTTCTCGGCCTCGGGATGGTTCGGGAATTTCAGGTTGGCCGCATTCCAGTCGAGCGCGACCACGCCCTTTCCTTCCACAACCTGGCCGCCCTTGCTGCCGGATGGATGCGTGGTCATGCGAGTGGCCACGTTGCCGAGCTGCACCGTTTCGCTCAGCCAGCCTGCATAGGTGAAGTTGTCCGTGGTCGGCTTGTTATCCAGGATCGCGTTCACCCAGCGATGCCAGTGCGTGTCGATCTTCGGCGTCTCAGGATACTTGAAGGCGGTGTATTTCTCCTTTGGATACAGGCCCGGAGGTCCGACATGCGGCAGCACCAGATTGCCTTCCTCGCCGATGAACAAGGAGCCGCTCTTGGGCAGTTCGAGTTCCGGCGGCATCTTCGCTAGCTTGCGCGCGGGCTGCAATCCACCATCGCTCCAGGTCACATTCAACGTCTTACCAGCGATCAATGCATTGCCTGGGAAGACCCAGCGCACAGTCTCGTTCACAGGCCAGACATGCTTGTTGAAGCCACTGTTGTCCGCAATGACCGAAAGCGGGGCGCTCAGGCCGAGTGCGGTGAACACCGGGTCCAGAATGTGGCAACCAAAGTCGCCCAACGCACCACCACCGAAGTCCTGCCAGTCGCGCCAGACAAAGGGATGATACGCATCAGGTGCGAACTCACGCATCGGCGCACAACCGATCCAGAGGTCCCAGTTCAAATTCTCCGGCACCTTGCCCGGCGCAGGCGGCTCCAGCAAGCGCGTGCGTTCGTTGCCAGTCACGCCCACCCAGGAGTGCACCTCCTTCACCTTGCCAATGGCTCCGTCTTTGATGAGCTGGGTGCCCATGCGATACTGAATGGCTGAGTGGATCTGATTGCCCATCTGCGTGATCACGCCTGTCTTCTCCGCCCACAGACGCATCTGCCGCGCCTCCCACACCGTGTGTGCCAGCGGCTTCTGGCAATACACATGCTTCCCACGCTTCATCGCCTCGATCGACGCATGGGCGTGCATGTGATCGGGCGTGCCCACGTTGACCGCATCCACCTTGTCCCCCAGTGTCTCCAGCATCTCGCGGAAGTCCGCGTAATGCGGCACGCCAGGGATGACCTTGTCCGCCTCGGCAAACCGATCGCGGTCCACATCGCAGAAGGCGACATACTTCACCTTCGCATGCTCTGCGATGTTGCGCAGATCCGTCAGCGCCATGCCGTTCGCCCCGATGGACACAACTTGGAGCAGGGAGTTCGGGTTCGCCGCCTTCAACACCGCTGGAAAGCCCAGAACAGTGGAGACAGCAGCCGTTTGTTTCAGGAAGTCGCGTCGGGAGGGCATAAGGTAGTGCGTTGGTTGGAGAACCTCATACGGACGCTGGAGGGCGGGTGTTGCGAAGCGCTGTGCTATAGCAACCCACTGTCGTCCCGCTGCTCCAGCTTGATGAGCTTCTTTTTCACCACCTCCAGCTGCACGGTCAGCTCGTGCAGGGCTTTCAGGCAGTCGGACTGCGCTTCCTGATCTTGCAGTTTGGGCAGAGCGGGATGAATCTTCATCAAGGCCAGGGCGATGGTTTTGCAGGCTTCTTGGATCTGTTTGATAGCGGCGGGGCGGTCCATGAAGCACCCTGACCAGCTAAAGTTGAAATTCCAGTTGAGATATGCGCCGGACTCGCGAGTATCCGTACCCGCGCCGAAAGGTAATGCTCACGTGGCGGAATTGGTAGACGCGCTAGATTCAGGTTCTAGTGAGTAACATCGTGGAGGTTCGAGTCCTCTCGTGAGCACCATCTTTAGCCCCGGAACCACCGGGCCGGGACCCTCCAGGAACCCATGCAAGACGCCGGATTTGTCAGACAAGCCTTTGAGCGCATCGCTCCACGTTACGTGCTGACGAACCATGTGCTCAGCCTGGGGATTGATATTCTGTGGCGCAAGATGACGGCTCGTCACGTGGCCGCGACCCGCCCTCAGTGGGTGCTCGATCTAGCCACGGGCAGTGGCGATCTTGCCATCGCCGTTCAGCAGGCCTGCCCAGAGGCAAACATCATCGGTGGTGACTTCACCCCACCCATGATGACAGAGGCGCAGCGCTGCGGCTTCCAGCATTTGATCGGGGCCGACGCACTTTCACTGCCGGTGCAGGATGCGGCTTTTGATGTCGTCACGGTTGCCTTCGGCCTGCGCAACATGGCCTCCTGGCCGAATGCGGTGCAGGAGATGGCGCGTGCGGTCAAGCCCGGTGGCCACCTGTTCGTGCTCGATTTCTCCCTGCCCACGCTGCCGGTGCTGCGGCCGCTGTATGTTTTTTATTTGGAGAAGATCATGCCGCGCATCGCAGGGTTACTCACGGGCCACCGCGATGCGTTCGAGTATTTGTGCCAGAGCATTGAGCGGTTCCCGTCCGGAAAGGACATGGAAGCGCTGCTCACGGCCAATGGTTTCTCCTCGGTCACGACCAAGCCTCTGAGCTTTGGTATCGCGTCGCTCTACCACGCGACAAAGTAGGCCCACGTGGCTGGGCCAAGCTGGGCGTGATCTCGGGTGATCAACTGAATCACCTCGTTGTTGCGCCGTGCAACAGAGGCGGATGGTGTCCCGTGGGGGGAGAGAAAGTGGCGCAAGCTCGCTGCCACAAGGGTTGCAGCGTTCGCCATCCAGGTTGGCACCGGCTTTGCGAAGGAAAGAGGGCGTTACCTCAATCACTCCCTCCATCCCATGAAGCAAACATCCCTCCTGTCACGAACCCTAACATCGGTCGCCCTGACTTCCTGCCTAGCTGCCACCAGCCTCTGTAGTCTGGCACCCCGTCGGCGAAAACCCCGATTGCCACCGCGCCCGAGTCTCAACCTTGGCTGCACGCCTTGCTGCAAGTGGACATCTCCGATCACTACATCACGCCTCGCGGTCTGAATGTGGAGAACGAGGGGGTGATCCCCTTCCGCAAAGGGGCCCGCGTGCCCATGCACATGCACACCGAGAGGGCGCACATCCTCGTCCTCAGCGGCAGCCAGCGCGATCAGCATGGCATCATCGGCCCCGGCACCTACCACAGCGTCGTCAGCGAGGCCGGCTGCATCGTCCTCGCCGTGTATGAGAAGCCCGTGAAGTTTTTGGAGAACACGGGGACGCGAGAGGCTTAGCCATTCGTGCCGCCCACGGGCAACAGCGGCAATCCCACCTCTTTCAGGAAGGCATTGTGCTTGGCCGCTGCCGTCTGGATTGCTCCCTCGATCTCCACCAGCTCCGCATTCGTCGCTTCCAGGTCGATCTCCTCCTCACCCACCGCCGTGCTGATGTAGCGGGAGATGTTCAGGTTGTAGCCGTTCTTCTCGATCTCGGCCATCTCCACTCGGCGGGCATAGCGCTCAATGGGCTTTGCTGGGCGTTGCTGTTAAGTGTCGATGATCTTCTTGATGTGCTCCTCGCTCAGTTGGTTCTGGCGTTTGCCTTTCACGAAGTGCTCGGCGGCGTTGATGAAGAGCACGTCGTCGGGCTTCTTGCACTTCCTGAGCACGAGGATGCAGACGGGGATGCCGGTGGAGTAGAAGAGGTTGGCGGGCAGGCCGATCACGGTTTCGATGTGGCCGTCCTTGAGCTGCTTGGTGCGGATGCGTTCTTCGGCACCGCCACGGAAGAGCACGCCATGCGGCAGGATGATGGCCATCACGCCTTGGTCATCCAGAAAGTGAAAGCCGTGCAGCAGGAAGGCGAAGTCAGCGGCGGACTTGGGGGCGAGGCCGTGGCTTTTAAAGCGCACGTCGTCGGCCAGCGCCTCGGTCGGTTCCCAGCGGTAGCTGAAGGGTGGGTTGGCCACGACGGCGTCGAAGCTCGGCTTCTTGGCCGGGTTCTGCTCCCGCATCATGTCCCACTCGTTGAGAAGTGTGTCGCCGTGAAAGATGTCAAACTCGGTGTCCTTCACCCCGTGCAGCAGCATGTTCATGCGGGCCAGGTTGTAGGTGGTGATGTTCTTCTCCTGACCGGAGATTTTGCCGATGGTGCCGCCCGCCTTGTTCACCTTCTTGCGGACGTTGAGGAGCAGGGAGCCAGAGCCGCAGGCCATGTCCATCACGCTCTCCAGCCGCTTCTTGGCACCAGTCTTCGGTTCCTGGCTGTCCAGCGTCACGATGGCGGAGAGGATGTCGGACATCTGCTGCGGGGTGTAGAACTCACCCGCCTTCTTGCCTGCCCCAGCGGCAAACTGGCCGATCAGATATTCATAGGCATCACCCAGCAAATCGATGTCCGTGGAGAACTCGTTCAGCCCCTCAGCAATCTTCTGGATGATACTGCATAAGTTCGCGTTACGGTCCGTGTAAGTCTTACCCAGCTTTGGTGAACTCAAATCAACACTGGAGAATAAATCTTCGAGGGTGTTTTCAAAAGATTCCGTCTCGATGTATTTGAAGCCGCCCTGGAGCGTGTTCAGCAGTTCCGCATTCTGAGTGCGGGCGAAGTTGGCGATACTGCTCCAAAGGTGCACGGGTTGGATGACGTAATGCACCTTGCGCCGCATCTGCTTCTCAAACTCTGGGATGTCGTCCACGTTGTTTGCATACCAGAGCGCCAGCGGCACCTTGCGGGCGTCGCCGCCCACATCGGGGTAATCCCGCCCCAGTTCCTTCTTGGCCGCCGTCTCGTAGTTGTCGGAGAGATAGCGCAGGAAAAGGAAGGACAGCATGTAGTCGCGGAAGTCGTCCGCATCCATGGCACCGCGCAGTTGGTCGGCGATGCTCCAGAGGGTGTTGCCCAGTTGTTTTTGGTTGGTGTCGGTCATTGAAAGTGAGGCGTTGAGGAATCAGTCCCAGACATAGCGTTCATCGTATTCGATGCCGTATTTCTTGAGGAAGGCGCGGTATTCGTCCTGAAAGGTGCGGGTGCGGTGGTGTTCCTCTTGTGTGTCGATGTAGTGGAGGAGGGCATTCAGGTCAGATGGACCGACGGAAAAGGCACCGTAGCCGCGTTGCCACGCAAAGGAGGCCAATGCAGGTGATTGGGTTTTGAGCCATTTGGAGGACGATGTTTTCAGTTCCTCGATGAGCTGGGCCATGGTGATCGTTCGCGAGAGACGGACGGCGAGATGCACATGGTCGGCCACACCGCCCACACGGAAACATTCGCAATCCACGTTGCGGGCGACCGTCGCGAGATAGGCGTGCACCGCGGGGCGCACAGTGGCATCGAGCACAGGAGCCCGGTCTTTGGTGCTAAAGACGATGTGCGTCAGGAGATACGAGAGCGATTGAGGCATGGCGCGGTGAGATAGGTCGGGCCTTCAGCCCTCATGCGATATCCGTGGGCATGTCCTGGGGCG
>CAXNNN010000035.1:0-14208 GCA_964203095.1 Verrucomicrobiaceae bacterium
CTCAACGAAGAAACGGCTCAGTTAAATGGTGTCGCTCATTGGAGGAGGGAAGGGGTTTAGGCGTGGCGAGTTGCCACACCACCAGTTTAAGCAGCAACCTTGCCAGCTTTGCCCGCCCACCCGGCGCGGCACCCTACGTTGACGGGCTGGCGCTGAGCGTGGAAGCGAGCCGGGATGGGGCTTCGCTCGTGGCCGGTTTCGACTGCGTGGGCAGCCGTGTGTGCGGCTTCGGTAGTTCCGACGACTGCGGTGCCTGGCTGTCAGCCTCCGCCACACGGCCCAGCGTGCGAGTGGCCGTTTTCAAGATACTGGTGCCCAGCTTCACGGGCATCATCAGCAGATTGCCAGCGGATGCCGAGTTGCAACTGGACAGGAAGCTGAGGCAGAGCAGGGCACAAAAAACACGAATCATGGGCGCGGTTTTACCACACCGGCACCGCATGGAAAGCACACATTCAAAAATGAGCGCCCCGCGCATTGCAAGAGCGCCCACGCTGCGGCAGAATGGCGGCCCACCATGGCTAGCAATCTCGGCACCCTTTTCCGCATCAGCACCTTTGGCGAATCCCACGGCGTCGGTGTCGGCGTAATTGTGGACGGCTGCCCGCCGCGCATCGCTTTGACTGAAGCGGACCTGCAATACGAACTGGACCGCCGCCGCCCTGGCCAGAGCAAGATCGTCACGCCGCGCAAGGAGGACGACAAAGCCGAAATCCTGTCCGGTGTGCTCGACGGCCAGACGCTCGGCACGCCCATCGCCGTGATGGTTCGCAACACCGACCAGCGCCCCTCCGCCTACACGGAGATGCAGACCGCGTATCGCCCCAGCCACGCCGATTACACCTATGATGCGAAGTATGGCATTCGCGCTGTCAGCGGCGGTGGTCGTGCTTCCGCGCGCGAAACCATTGGCCGTGTTGCCGCTGGAGCCATTGCTCGCAACGTCCTGCAAGCCAGCCTGCCCAACTACGGCTGTGTCGCGTATGTGAAGACGGTGCAGAACCTGCACGCGGCGGCACCCGATCCTTCTGCCAGCATCCAGGATCTAGCCACCAGCATCGAGTCCAACATCGTGCGCACGAATGATCCCGTCGCCGCTGAGCAAATGATCGCACTCATCGAAAAGGTGCGCAGCGAGGGCAACAGCGTTGGCGGCGTGATCGAGTGCCTCGTGCGCGGCGTGCCCGTGGGCTTGGGCGAGCCGGTCTTCGACAAGCTGGAGGCCGACCTGGCCAAGGCCATGATGTCCCTGCCGGCGACCAAGGGGTTCGAAATCGGCAGCGGCTTCGCTGGCACCTTGCTCAGCGGCTTGGAGCACAACGACGAGTTCTACATGGACCAGGGTCAAGTCCGCACGCGGACCAACCGCAGCGGCGGCATCCAGGGCGGCATCAGCAATGGCGAGGACATCGTCTTCCGCGTCGCCTTCAAGCCCACCGCCACCGTGCTGCGCGAGCAGAAGACCGTGAACAACGAGCACGAAGACACCACGCTCTCCGCCCGCGGTCGCCACGATCCCTGCGTGCTGCCCCGCGCGGTGCCCATGATCGAGGCGATGGTGCACTTGGTCATTGTCGATCACTTCCTGCGTCAGCGGGCGCTGGTGGGGTGAGGGAGGAAGGAGTGCTCAGTGCGAAGTTCTCGGTGCTCAGTTTCTGATCTTTGAACTTCGCACTGAGAACTGAGCACTTCACACTTTCCCATGCCTCCCGCGCTGCCCAGCCAAGACGTCACCATCGACGGCGCGAAGTCCGTGCGCTGGGTCTTGGAAGCGAGCGAATGCAAAGCCCTCGCCGTGCAACGCATTGCCCGGCTTGGCATCGACGACGTGCAGGCTCCGTATGAGCGCGTGCGCTTGCAGCCTGGCGGCAGCTTCTTGATGGTCTGTGTCGAAGGCAGTGGGCGCGTGCTGCTCGATGGCCGCTGGCAGACGCTTGGCGCGGGCACCGCCTGCATGGCCCCGCCGCGGGTGCCGAATGCCTTCCACGCTCTGCGCGGCAAGCGCTGGCGCTTCCTCTGGCTGCGTTATGAAGAGCCGCCCTTCGTTGCCCCACAGGTCAGCGCGGCTTCGCCCGTGCGGGTGAAAGTCGATGCCCAGCAACTGCTACGCGTGTGGGAAGGCCTGCGCGCCGAGTGGGATAGCACGCACGATCCCAAGGCCCTGCATCACTGGATCGAGCTGATGCAACTGCACGCCCGCCGCCTGGCCGAACCGTGGCGACGCGACGAGCGCCTGCGCGTGCTCTGGGAACGTGTGCAGGCCCGTCTCGCCGAGGACTGGACCGTGGCCTCGCTCGCGCATGAGGCGCACGTCAGCGAGGAGCACTTCCGCCGCCTGTGCTGGAAGGAACTCGGCCGCAGCCCCATGGCGCATTTGACCTCCTTGCGTATGCAAGCCGCGCAAGCTCTGCTCACCGCCAGCCACGACAAGCAAGAAGTCGTCGCCGAGCAAGTCGGCTACCGCAGCCCCATCGCCTTCGCCCGCGCCTTCCACCGCTGGGTCGGTTGCCTGCCCTCGGAGTATCGGGTGCGGGGGTGATTGTCTTCAAACGTCATCGCCACGCCACAGGCGATAGTCACGGGCCAACTGTGCTGTCAGCCAAGCTGCGAACACCCCTGCACACCCAGCTAAATGACAGCCCAAAAGAAGGCGGGGCCAAGGCCAATCATCGGGGTTATCGAAAGCCACCAACTGAAAGCCCAAGAATGCGGCTGCGAATGCCCCATACAAGGCTACGGCAATGGCGGTTTGCTTCCGAGAGCAGGGAAACCTCAAGCGCCAGGAATCAGCGGGCGGGATGAACACTTTGTTCATCAGCCAATGCCAAAGCATGTAGCCAATCAGAGGCATCACAAAAGAGCGGCTCCAGAAGGCAACACCAACCACGACAGCTGCTGAAAGCCAACGAGCGACGATGTAAAAGCGAAGGCCGCTCAGGCTGGCTGGCTTTGCATCAAAGGCTCTCATAGCGCGAACACTGCTCGCCGTGCCGTAGCCGTCAAGGTGCGTTTCAGTCACCCAGGTGTGGACACCCTTCTGCGAACCTGCTGCAATCGGCGGCGTTTCCCTCCCATCATGCGCACCCTTCTTCTCCTGGCCCTTTGCCCTTGGCTCTTCGCCCTCAGCCTGAGAGCTGAGCCCGTCTCGCTCTTCGACGGTAAGACCCTCGACAGTTGGGACTTCGACCCGGCGATGTGGCGTGTCGAGGATGGCTTGATCACGGGCGGCTCCACGACGGAGAAGATCCAGAAGAACGACTTCATCAGCACGAAGAAGTCGTATCAAAACTTCGAGCTGAAGCTCAAAATCAAGGTCAGCGGCGATCCGAAGACGGGCCTCATCAACAGCGGTATCCAGATCCGCAGCGTGCGGGCCGAGGGCGGCGCGATGAGCGGCTACCAGGTCGATTGCGGCGCGGGCTGGTTCGGCAAGATCTACGACGAGCATCGCCGCAACAAGGTCATCTGGGCACCCACGCCGGAGCAGCAGGCCGCGCTTGATAAGGCCATCGACGTCTTCGGCTGGAACGAGTATCGCATCCGCGCGGAAGGGCCGCGTATTCAGACCTGGATCAATGGCGTGTATTGCATGGACTACACCGAGGCCGATCCCAACGTCGCGCTCGACGGCCACATCGCCCCGCAGGTCCACAGCGGTGGCGTCTGCCTCGTGCAGGTGAAGGACGTGACGATTGAAGAACTACCCGCCACGCCGAGTGCGCCCACGTGGAAAAGCATCGGTGGCATTGAGGGCATGAAGGCCAAGCTGCCGCCGCCAGAGAAGAAACAAGCCAACGCGGCAGCGCCCAAGCGTGACACCAGCTACAACGACGTGAAGGGCACCGCCTTGACCGCCGAGGAACAGCTCAAAAAATTCCATCTGCCTGAGGGCTACGAGATCGAACTCGTGGTGAAAGAGAGCGAAGGCCTGGGCAAGTTCATCAGCGTTTACTTCGACCAGCGTGGCCGCTTGTGGACGCAGACCGCGCTGGAGTATCCCATTGATGCCAACGAAAACCCCGCCGTGGCCGAGGCCATCTACGCGGGCAAGGGCCGGGACAAGGTGCTCGTCTATCCGCGCGAGGCCGTGAATGCGCCTCTGCCTGCCGGTGGACTGACCAACCCCACCATCTTCGCCGACGGCCTAGCCATTCCGCTGGGCCTGCTGCCCTGGGGGAATGGCGACAGCGCCTACGTGCTGCACGGCCATGACATGAAGCTGTTCAAGGACACGGATGGCGATGGCAAGGCCGACAAGACCGAGGTCATCCTCACCGGCTTCGGCGTGCAGGACTCGCACTTGTTCCCGCATCAGTTCACCCGCGCGCCGGGTGGCTGGATTTGGATGGCGCAGGGCCTGTTCAACAACAGCCAGGTGAAGAAGCCCGGCAGCAATGAGGTCATCGACTGGCCCAAGTGCGGCATGGCGCGGATGCGGCCCGACGGCAGCGAGTTCGAAGTCACCAGCATCGGCCCGAACAACATCTGGGGCCTCGTCATCACCGGCGAGGGCGAGACCTTCATCCAGGAAGCCAACGACTACGGCTACCCCGTCATGCCCTTCCACGAATACGCTTACTACCCCGGCGGCATGGAAGCGCTGAAGAAAAGCTACCAGCCCGACTTCCCCCCGCAGGCCGAGTTCCGCATGGGCGGCACAGGCTTGAGCGGGCTGGCGTTGATTGAGAGTGGTCCGCTCAAAGACAAGCAAGCGGCCCACACCATGGCCGTCGCCAACCCGATCACCTCCAAGGTGCAAACCCTCGCCATGCATCGCGATGGCGCGTATTGGAAGCCCGAGCAGCTCGCCGATCTGCTCACCTGCGACGACCCCTTCTTCCGCCCGGTCGCGATGACGAATGGCCCCGATGGCTGCCTCTACATCGTGGACTGGTATAACAAGATCATCAGCCACAACGAAGTGCCCCGCGCACACCCGGACCGTGACAAGACCCGTGGGCGGATTTGGCGGGTGAAAAGTAGCCATCTCGCTCCGCGAGATGAGCAAACGGCAGCGCAGTCCGCCAAACCCTCTCCAACGCCCATCCCTCCGAAGGGCAAGTCCAGCGACGCGCCCTCGTCACCCGGCAGAACGGAGCCATCGGCTCATCTCGCGGAGCGAGATGGCTACTATCAAATCCCCGACTTCACCGCGCTGAGCGCGGAGGAGCTGACCGCGCTGCTCGGCTCTGCACCGATTGGCCGATCGCACTTGGCTTGGCAGACCTTGCAAGATCGTGGCGCTCGTTTCGATCACTGGTCCAACGAGACTTATCGCAACGGTGGCAATCGCGACGCCATCCTCGCCCTCGCCCGCAATGTAGCCAAGTCGGACAAGTCCGCGCTCAGCCAGCTCCTTGCATTCGCCAAGCCAAGCCTCGCGAACGGTCCGGCTACCCAATCCTCTCGCAGCGCCAAGCAAATCCCCGTGCGCGAGGCGTATGACCGCGAGTTCGAGCGCTTCCTCGTTCGCATGTTCTTGGAACGCCATCCCGAAGTCGTGGCGACGTTCCTCGACTCCGACGAAGCCGCCAAGCTTCCCATCGAAGCCCGCGTGCTCGCCTCGCTTGCGTTGGAGCCAAAGGCCAGTGCCTCGCGTGTGGCCAAATTGCTGCCGCAGCTCGACCGCGCACCGAACGACGAGGAGTTGCTGCGCCTCGCGCAGTTCCCGGAGGAAGCGGGCGTGGGCGAGGCCTTGAAGGCACTGCTGGCGAATGAGAAATCCCGCACCGTGGTCGCGGACAAGCTACTGGCTCAGCGCACCAAGCTGGACCCGGCCAAGATCGCGCCGTTGCTCACGGATGCCGCGAAGGCGATGCTCGGTGGTGCCGCCCACGACCAAGCCTTGCTGCTCATCGGCGGCTTTCAGCTCAAGGCGTTGGAGGGCGAACTGGTGGCTTTGACAAGGGGCGGCGTGTTTTTAACCGCCGAACGAACGTCTCCTGACAAGTCCCTCGCCCCAGGCTCCGCACCGCCAGCTCCCACCCCGGCGGTTGCAAACCGCCGCCCCTTGCTCCTGACCCTGCGCGACCTGCGCAGCACCGAAGCCGAGCTTTTCGCCACGCTTGCGAAGTCCGACCCCGATGCCGCCACGCGCGCCGCTGCGCTGGAAGCGCTCGCCGCGTCCCGCGCGCCGGATGCCGCCACGCGACTGCTCGCGCTTTACCCCGGCTTGCCCGCCGCGCAGCGCAAGGCCGCGCTGAGCACCGTCGCCAGCACCAAGGCGGGAGCGAAGACCCTCGTCACCGCCTTGCTCGACAAGTCCTTGCCCCAGGCCGATCTCGACGGCCCCACGGTCGAGCGCCTTGCCACCGTGCTCGGGGGCTATCCTGCCTTGGAGCAGCTTCAGCAGCAACTCGGCGGCATCTTCCGCGAAGTCTTGCTGCTCGACGGCCAGGACACCGCGTGGGTCGATTCCAAGATCACGCTCGACGGCCCTTTCACGGTCGAGGCCTGGGTGCGGCTCGCGCCCGGCATCAGCAATGAGGACGGCCTGCTCGGCGGGCGCGGCGCTGTGGACATGAATTTCTTCGGCGGCAAGTTCCGTGTCTTCGCCGGGGCCGAGCTGCACGATGTCTGCGTAGCCACCAAGCCGATCACGCCCGATCTCTGGACGCACCTCGCCGTCACTCGCGACACGCAGGGCCTCATCCGCATTTACCAAAACGGCGAACTCGACGCCACCGGCACCCAGCCCGCGCCAGCCAAGTGGGAGAACTGCAGCATCGGCTGGAGCGGCCCTGGCAAAGGCACGCAAGGGGCGATGACCGAGTTCCGCGTGTGGAAGGTAGCGCGCAGCGCGGCGGAGATCCGGAATGGGTTTGATCGGTCCTACGCGACCCACGAGTCCCATCAGACCTATCTCAAGGCGGGCGAGAAATTCGGCCCAGGCGCACGCCTCGCCAAGACCATCGACACCCCACCGCTGCTGACCGAGGAGCAGGCCCGCGCGCTGGACACCAAGTTTGCCAAGTTCACCACCCTCGCCCAGCAGAAGCCGAATATGGAAAACGGCAAGATGCTCAGTGCCTTGTGTCTGGCCTGCCATCAGATCGGCAGCACCGGCGGCCAGATCGGCCCGAACCTCAGCGGTGCCGGCGCGATGGGTCTAGAGGCCGTGCTGCGCAACATCCTCACGCCGAACGCCGCCATGGAGCCCGGCTACCGCATCTTCCGCTGCGAGCTGGTCAATGGCGATCTCGTCGATGCCTTCTACGTCAGCGAGGACAAGGAAGCCTTCGTCATCCGCCAGCCCGGCGTGCCGGATCGTCGCTTGGCCAAGAAGGACGTGCGCCGCACCCAATACATCCGCCGTTCCCTCATGCCCGAGGGCTTGCTCGACGCGCTGAATGAGGAGCAGGCGCGTGACTTGCTCGGGTATCTGATGACGCTGAAGGGGTAGGCCCCGCCGTGCACAGGTAGGGCGGGCTGTCCCTAGCCCGCCGCGTTGGGCCAAAGGACTTTGCTTCGCGGATATGCGTGAACGAAGCCTCTCGGCCTGCCACGACGGCGCTGTGGGACACAGCGCCCTACCCTCACTTCGCCACCGGCAGGAAGCTGCCGCCGGGTGGGAAGAGCGCGGCATTCACTTCATCGGAGAGCGGAACGCGGGGGCCTTTGGGGCTGATGAGCTTCTCGGGATTCACGCTGCCGTCGTTGCGGCCGATGATGATTTGGCAATGCTCCTTCCAAGCTCGTCCTTCCACGGGTAGTCCCGCCCTGTCGGCGTCCCAAACCGGTGGCCAAGTGTAGTCATGCGCTGGGTTCTCGAAGACCAAAGCGCAGTTGCCATCGCTTTCGTCGGTCAAACCTTCCACCAAACACCAGTGATTCTCCCCTACTTCCAATGCTTCATAGAAATCGGGAGCCTTTCCAATGTCGTTGTCACCCACGAAAGGCGAAGCTGGGGCACTAAACGCACGTTCATCTTCGAGCAAGCTTAGCTTGATCAGCGGCTGAAAGGCCTCGTTGGAAGTATAAGGATCAGAGGGATCGGCGTCTGTGTATTTGCCGCTGTGGTCGCCTGCATATGACTTGAGCGCGATCATGATCTGGCGACAGTTGTTCGCCGCCTGCAATCGACGAGCACGTTCCTGAACAGCGCCAAAGGGGGGAATGAAGAAACCCGCTGCCAGAATCAGCAGCACCCCCACCACAATCCACATCCCACAATTCATGCCCTTCTTCTTCGGCGGGGGCGCTGCATCGGTTTCGCTCATGCCTGGGTTGTATCGGATGGCGCGGCGCTTGTAAACACGCATGGTTTTCCGGGTTCGGTGTTCACGCTTCAGCGTGTCTGAGCAGGGGAAGCACGCTGAAGCGTGAACACCAAACCCAGCCGCCACAGAAAAATCTCCCGCCTTCGCACACAAAAGCCGGGAGCGGTGTCGTTAGCCCCTGTGAATCGCCTTCACTCGAACACGACTGCATGAACTCCACCGCTGGCAACGAAGACTGGCAAGCCTGCTTCCAGGAGCTTGCGCCCAAGCTGCTGCTCTACGCACGGCAATGGACGTCCAGCTCCGCCGATGCGGAGGACGTGGTGCAGATGGCCTTCGTGCGCTGGTGGCAGCGGAATCCGGGCGGCGACCGCGCGCATGTGCCGCTGCTCTACGCGGCGGTGAAAACGATCGCGCTGGACCTGCACAAGAGCGCCACTCGCCGCGCCAAACGCGAGGCCGCGTCGGACTTCGCCTTGCCGGAATCCGAGGCTCCGTATTTCGACCCGCCGGTGGAGGACCGCGAGAACGCGCGCCTGCTGGAGAGTGCGGTGCTGGACCTGCCGCCGGAGCAGCGAGAGGTGGTGACCCTGCGCGTGTGGGGCGGCCTGACCTATGCCGAAATCGCCCAGGCGACGGGCGAGACGACCAACACGGTCGCCAGCCGTTACCGCTATGCCCTCAACAATCTGCACCGTGTGCTGGAACCGCACCGCGAGGACTTGGGTGCCGCACCCGCCCCGGCCCCAGCGGTGGCGTGAGCCCTGCCGCTACCTTTTCCAAACCCTCACCTCACTTGTTATGAACGATGCCAATGTCGAACATCTGCTGCGCTCCCTGCGCCCCAGCCCGCCCAGCGCGGAGCTGACGCAGCGTGTGGAGCGCGATCTGAAGCTGGCCGCGCTGTTCCGCGATGCGCCGCCGGTGATCACCAAGCCAAAGCGCATGCCGTGGCAGCTGCCGATCATGTGGGCCACGCTCGGTGCGGCGGCGGCGGTGCTGGTGATGTCCGCCGTGCCTGCCCGCAACGACCTCGCCAGCGGCACCGCGTTAGCCACGCTGTCACATCCGAACGAGGCACTGACGGACCGCATCTTGCCCGTGAGCAGCAGCCGCGAGTGGGTGGACGTGGAGGACGGCGGCATCAGCTTCGCCACGCCCGACAGCCCACAGCGCCAGATGCGCGTGCACAGCCTGGAGCGCCATCAGTGGATCGATCCACGCGACGGGGCGGAATACACCGTGGAGGTGCCCATGGTCGAGTCCGTGGTGCTGCCGGTGAAGTATCAGTAAACCGACGCTTCTGAACCACTGACTGACACTAACTGAACACTGACCCAATCCTTCCAGAACAGATCTTTGTTAGTGTGAAGTCAGTGTCAGTCAGTGGTTTTTCAATCTTAGATTTTTTATCAACACCCAGCCAGACAACGCAACATGAACACGAAACACATCACCGCCTTGCTCGCGCTCAGCGCGCTGGCACTGCACCCTGCGCATTCGCAGGACACCCAAGACAAGCCTGCGGACGCCAAGCCCGCTGGGGAAACCGTAAAGCCTGCTGACAAGCCGGAGGGCGAACGTGGGGAACTTCGCGAGCGCGGTGGCCCTGATCAGAAACAGCGCGGCCCACAGCCAGAGATGAAGCCCACGGCCTACATCGGTGTGATGACGCGCGGTGTGCCACCGGAAGTGCGGGCGCAGACGGGTCTTGGCGAAGGCTTCGGCTTGCTCGTGGAGGAAGTCATGCCCGACAGCCCGGCGCAGAAGGCGGGCCTGCAACAGCACGACGTGCTGGTCTTGCTCGGCGATCAGAAGCTGGTCAATCAGGAGCAGCTCAGCACGCTGGTGCGCGCCGAGAAGAAGGATGCCGATCTGGCCTTCACCCTGAAGCGGGCGGGCACGGAACAGAAGATCACGATCAAGGTCGGCGAGCGCCTGATGCCGGTGGCGATGCATGACCGCGGGCGCGATGGCTTCGAGCCTTTTCACATGTTCGGCCGCGACGGCGAGCGCCTGAACCAGCAGCTGCATGAAGGCGTGAAGGAATTCCAGGACCGGATGCAGGGCTGGTCGCGTGATCCGAAGGACAACGGCCCAACGCGCTACGATGAACGCCGTGACAACCATGATCGTGGTAACAACGGTCCACAAAGCCGCCGCGATGGGGATCGGCCTCAAGGTGGCCCCGATGGCCAGCCCGTTCGCCGTCCCGAAGGCGACAAGCCCCGCGATGGCGGTGAGCGCCGTGGGCCGCCAAGCGCTTCGACCTCGTCGAGCGCACGCAGCAGCAATAGCTTCCAGCGCAACATCGTGCGCCGCGATGAGACGGGCGAGTATTCGCTGCGTGAAGATGGCGGGGCGAAACTCTTCGTGGTGAAGCCCAAAGACGGCGAGGAGCAGACCTTCATCATCAACACCGAAGAGCAGCGCAAGGCCATCCCCGAAGCGCTGCAATCTAAGCTTCGTGAGCTGGACAATGTCGGTGGCCGCGTGCCGGTCGATGCACCCTCACCACCCGCGCAGCCGAAGGCTGGAGCGTAATGAGTAAACTCGGTGAGGGGCTGACTATACGCGGCCCCTCACTTCGCAGCTACCAGCGCTCGCGCTCAGACGGTCCAGCCGATACACGGCTTAGCCACATAAAAGGCGGCGGCCCACAGCGCCGGTTGCAGCGGCGGGTGAAACGTGTCCGGCACTTGGGTCAGATTCACCTCGCACCCGGCGGCTTGCAGTTGCTGCACCTGCGCGGGGCGCACTATCAGCGTGCTGAACCCATGGGCCCAGGCCACCTCGCGCGCGATCTGCGCCTGATCCACCACGGCTTGGCTGCTCAGGCCACGGAAGATGATAAACACATGCACCACGGCCGGGCACAGCACGAGAATCTACAGCAAGCTATTCAGCAGCGGATGGACTACATCGGCACTGTTGGGTGAATTCATTGGCGGAAGGGAGCGCGTCGCCTCCTGGGTAGCAACCTCTTTGACCACTGCATTCATTGCTCGCCAAGCCCCACTTGTGCGGCCATATTCGTCGCCCCTCCGCATTTTCCGAATGAGCGACGAATCAAAGCCCTCCACCCCGAGCACACTCGACCTGTCCAGTCTGCGCTTCATGCCCAAATGGGTCAGTGATCTCGGTTCCGCCGAAGCTGCGCCTGCGCGCAAGTTTGCCGACTATGATGACGAATCCCGCCGTGATCGTGATCGCGGTGGTGCACGCCGCCCCGAGGGCGGTCGTCGCCCTGGCCCTGGCGGCCCGGGAGGAGACCGTCGTGGCGGCGGCGGCCCTGGTGGCCCACGCGGCGGTGGCGACTTCAAAGGCGGCCCTCGTCGCGATGATCGCGCGCCCCGTGCTGAAGAGCCACGCACTGCGCCACTGCCGACCGGCCTGAAGATCACCGTCGAACCAGAAGACAAAGCTTTGGAGATGCTTGCGCAGCATGTGAAGACGCAAGGCCGCGCCTTCAGCCTGTTCGACGCCGCCCGTCTCGTGCTCGCCGGTCCCGAGCGCCATCGCGTGAAGGTGGAGTGCGAGGCTGAACGCCTCGTCGGCCTGTTCCAGGTGCCGAGCGATGGCTCGCTGTTCGAGACCCGAGAAGAAGCCACCCGCCACCTGTTGAAGAACGCCGAAGCCCTCGCCGAATTGTATCGCGAAGAGGAGATCGAGCTGGAAGAGCCCAAGGGCGTCTTCACCTCCGTCGCCGTCTGCGGCATGAGCAGCGAAGTGCTCGGTCCACCGAGCCACCACAGCTTCCAGACCGCCCTCAAGCGCCTGCACATCGCACGCTACAGCAGCCTGCCCTTTGAAGAATATCGCCGCCGCGTCCGCACCGAGACGACGCCCGAGTTCATCGACAAGTGGAAGGAGCAGCAGCGCAAAGGCACCCGCTGGATCTATTTGAAGGATGTGCCGGCCGAAGGGGCAGAGCCGCTCAGCTTCAGCTCCCGCGCTGAGTTTGAAGCGCACTTCCGCACCAACCACGCCGACAGCGCCGTGATTGAGACGCGTGAGGCCGTCGTGCACGCCACCGTCACCCGCGAGCAGCTCTCCCCCGGCCTCGGCCGCGTGCTGCGCCGCCACATCGAGGAGGCCAAGAAGCACCTCTTTGAGCTGTCGCAGAAGGTCGCCCACGGCCTGGAGCGTCGTGGCCTGAAACTCTTCAAGCGCCGCAGTGGCAAGATGTTCGTCAGCCGCGTCAAGCCGCGCGCCATTGATCCCGGTGTCGTCTTCAGCGAGCGCGTCACCGCCATCGTGAACGCGATCAAGGCCGAGCCCGGCGTCGACGTCACCAAGCTGGTGGAAACCGTTTCGCCTACCGTCGTGACCGAGGCCCCCGCCGAAGGTCAGACCGCCCCAGGGCCGAGCGAGGAGCAGATGTCCGTCATGCGCGACCTGCACTGGCTGGCCGAAGAAGGCTACGTCATCCTTTACAGCGACAACGTGGTCTTCCTCGGTGTCCAAGGCGAACCGCCCCAGCACGCACCGGCGGCGAAAGCCGAAGCCGCAGCCGCTACCCAGGCCGAGCCGGAGGTCGCTGCTGAAGCTGCCGCCGAACCCGAGGCCGAAGTGAGCGAATACGTGACCGAAGAAGCCGCCCCAGAGGCGGAGGTCGCCACGGCCGAGCCGGAAGCACCCGTGGTCGAAGAGATCCCTGAGCCTGCGGTGGAAGCTGAAGCTGCCCCCGCAGAGCCTGTTGAAGAAAAAGCAGCGCAGTAAGCCGCCCAAAAGGAAGGGCGCTTGGGTTTTCCAAGCGCCCCCTGGCAGGCCACTGGCCCGATGCGGCGGGTTCACGACAACCCGCCCTCCCTAGCCGCGCGAGACTACTCGTCGCGCAACATGCAGACCGTGCGCGAGTCTAGCCAGCCAGTGTGCGACAGGCCGTGCTCGCACTGGTAGCGGATCAGGGCGCGGCGGGTCTGGTCGCCCAGCACACCATCCACGCAGCCTGCGCTGTAGCCCAGGCGGTTCAGCAAGCGCTGCGCCCAGGCCACCTGCTCATCGTAGCAGGAGTGGTGGTGATGATGGTGGGAGGACCAGTTGCCGCGATCGCCGAAATCGAAGCCGAAATCGCGTGCTTGCGCAGCGCTGGTGAAGACAAGGCCGCCCAGGCAGGCAGCCACCAACAGGAGTGTGTGTGAGTTTCTCATGGTGTAAAAGGGCAGTTCGCCCGGCGCGCTTCGACTGCGCGGCCTCACCACTTCTTCACCGGCACGGAGACTTTCTGCTCCCACGGGTCAGACTTGGCCCATTTCGTGTCCGCAGCCGTCGCAGGCCACCCAGAAGCCGCCGTTGAGGCGTGTGCGGCTGCTGCAAGCCACCCAAAGGCCGTCATTGGACCGTGTGCAGCGGCTGCAGGCCACTCAAACGCCGTCGTTGGGGCGTGTGCGGCGGCTGCAAGCCACTCAAAAGCCGTCGTTGGACCGTGTGCGGGACGGGGCGACGGCTTCTTTTAAGGCGCTGCCAGCTTGCCGAGCAAGCGGCCCAGGTGCGGGAAGAGCTGCTTCTTGCGGCTGACCACGCCACGCATTTCGAACAGGTGCTTGTGCAGGCGCGGATACTCGATGGCGTCGATGACCTGGTCATTCCCGGCGACGAGGAGCACGCTGTAGTGCTCGGTGATGTCGGTGACCATGAGGCAGGCGAAATGCACCTGCTTCGCCTGGCAGACCTTGCTCAGCGCGTCGTGCAGGTCCTGCTCGCGCTTCCAGAATTCATCTAGCCCCAGCTCTTCGATCTGGCTGATGCTGATGCGCCAGCCGTTCTCCTCGAACTCCTTGCGATCGCTCTCGACGGCGGCGGCGGGGGTGTTTTCACGCAGCATGGACCCGGCGGCGAAGAACTCCTTCACAAAGGCGTCGACCTGAATGCCGGCGATGCTGGCGAGCCAGGGCAGGATCTCCCGGTCGGTGTCCGTGGTCGTGGGGGAGGTGAGATTCAGCGTGTCGCTGACCATGCCCGCGCACAGGCAGACGGCGGTGGCTTG
>CAXNNN010000036.1:0-13822 GCA_964203095.1 Verrucomicrobiaceae bacterium
TCCACGCTCCGCTGCGCACCGCACGATTGCCCTCATGCATCCAGAACAACGACCGTAGTGGCAAGGCACTGGGCAAATTCGCTGAGGGCGGGCAAAGCAAGGGCCTCAGACTGCGGCCTTCCATCGGCAGAATGCGGTGGCCCTTAAACTCGGACGGGTAGGCCGCGCCACTGACATCGACGGCCGTGGCCATGATGTCGATCAAATGCGCGGGCGTCTTCTCCAGCTTGCCGATGCGCTCCGGTGCCATCCCTGCGGGCCAGTGCGCAATGAGTGGTGAGCTGATCCCGCCTTCATGCGTGAAGTGCTTGTAACGGCGGAAGGGCGTATTGTTCAGCGTGGCCCAGGTCATGCCGAGGAAGACATTGCTGTCAGGCCCACCAAGCGGCTCGCCTTCGCTACGACCAAGAGGGCCGCTCTCGGCATTGCCGCCGTTGTCGCTCATGAAGAAGATGAGCGTGTTGTCGAACATGCCGCGTTCCTTCAGCCCCGCGACCACGCGGCCCACGCTCTGATCAATGCAGTCGAGCATCGCGGCATAAATCGCCATCAGGTGGTCGTAGCGATCCTGTTGCTCCGCACTCAGGCTATCCCACGCTGGCACATCGGCGGGACGCGGCGAGAGCGGCCATTTCGGATCGACAATGCCGAGTGCGATCTGCTTCTGATGCCGCGCCGCCCGCAGCTTGTCCCAGCCTGCTTTGTATTGGCCGCGATACTTCGCGATCACCTCCTGCGGAGCCTTCAGCGGGAAGTGCGGTGCGCCATGCGCGAAGTAGTGGAAGAAGGGTTTCCCTGAAGCCTGCGCATCATCCAGAAATTTCAGTGCCCAGTCAGTGAACATAAAGGTCGAATACCACTCGCCACTGCCGACCTCGGGCGAATCCGCTGCGACCTTGCGACCATCCAGATACACCCACTTGCACGCTTCCTTGCTGCGCTCCTTGGGGAAATACAGCTCGCCAAACTGCGTTGTCGCCGTGCGCTGAAAGCCGCGCTCCCACGGCGGTGTCCCGTTCTGCTGACCGAGATGCCACTTGCCCACGACGCTGGTATGATAGCCGCCTGCACCGAGCACCTCGGCCATCGTGACACAGCGTTCATGCAGGCGGCCGAAGGTGCCGTTGGATTTGGGATTCACCATGCCGTCGAGAAAGCCCATGCCGGCCTGATGCGGATACAGTCCGGTCATCAACGACGCCCGCGTGGTGCTGCATCGCGCCGTATTGTAGAACTGCGTGAAGCGCACCCCGCCCTGCGCCAGCGCGTCCAGATTCGGCGTGGGGATTTCCGAGCCGTAGCAACCGAGATCGGAGAAGCCCATGTCATCGACCAGAATAACCATGATGTTGGGCTTGGTTGTCGCGGGTGCGGCAGAGAGCCAAGGGCAGAGGGCGAAGAGGATGAGCAAGGAGCGAAACATGGCGCGAGTTCTAACGAGGCGATGCCCCATGGTTATCCAAACAAGATGCGCCTTCAGCTATTCAGAGCGCACCCCCGGCACTTTCCACCTGCACACCGCCGCACGGCAAGCTAAGGCTGCGTCTGCATGACCACGCTCTCCGCCACGCTACTGCTCATCACCATCATGGATCCGCTGGGGAATGTGGCGACTTTTGTGGCGGCGCTGCGCGGAGTTCCCCAGGAGCGGCGGCTGAAGATCATTGCACGCGAGCTGGTGATCGCCTTGATCATCCTGCTGATCTTTCTGTTCAGCGGTCCATGGTTGCTCGGCCTGCTGCACCTGAAGCAGGAAGCGCTGTTCATTAGCGGTGGCGTGGTGTTGTTTCTGATCGCATTGAAGATGATCTTCCCACCCTTGCGGCGTGACACGGAGGAGCAGGAAGTCGAGCCGCTGATCGTGCCCTTGGCGACGCCGATGATCGCTGGGCCTTCTGTCTTGGCCACTCTGCTGGTCCTGGTCAGCGCGCATCCTGATCAAATGCATCGCTGGCTGACGGCGCTTCTCATTGCCTGGGCCATCACGGCGGCAGTGCTGCTGTGCGCGCCTGCAATCGCCAGAGTGCTGAAGGAAAAGGGCTGCATGGCGGTGGAGCGACTGATGGGCATGCTGCTGGTGATGGTCGCCGTGCAGATGCTGCTCAACGGCATCGAGTTTTATCTGAAGCGCTGATATTCTAGCAACCGCATCGCCCTTGCAGAGTAGCATGTCGCACTGTTCCGCGCATGCCCCCCGAACCCAGCCAACTCATCGCCGCCTGGCACAGCGCTCGTGATGAAACGGCGGCGCGTCAATTGATCGACGTGTTGTATCCACAGGTCATCCGCATCGTACGCAATCATCTGCCGTTTCGCTTGGATGAGGAAGACTTGGCGCAGGAAGTCTTCGCGCAGTTCTTCAAGACCCTGGACCGCTATGACCCTGCACTGCCGCTGGAAAACTGGGTCGCCCGACTGGCAATGAATGTGTGCCTGAAGGCGCTGCGCAGTCGCAAGCGCCGACCGGAGTTGCGCTGGTCTGATCTATCCGAGCCCGAGCAGCACGCGCTGGAGTCACTCATGCGGGAGACGGATGAGTCCGCTGTGAAAGATGACGATGTGAAGGCGCTACTGCACCACTTGTTAGAGACGATGGATGTCAAGGATCGCCTTGTGCTCACGCTTCTGCACCTGGAGGAGAAGACCCTGAAGGAAATCCAGGCCATCACCGGCTGGTCCAGCATCGTCATTCGCATGAGGGCGTATCGTGCGAGGGGGAAGCTACGAAAGCTGTTCGACGACCTGAGCTGAATGCGAATTCCCTGTTACAACTGACCCGCGAAGGGTTATGAACTCATAAGTCTATACACCATGAAGCTGCCCGATTCGTTCTTTGACCGCCTGTTCCGTCGTGTGCGGACGGCACCCAAGGCACCGCTGCCGGAAGGCGCTCCGCAGGGCTTTGCGACCCGCGTGCTAGCTCAGTGGCGTGAGGCGGAGCCGCGCGATTGGACCCTGTGGTTGCTACCGCGGGCCATCGGCATCGCGACAGCGTGCATCGCCACTTTGTTGACGATGGATGCGCTGCTAGCCCCGACAGGTGAGGAGCATGAAATCACCAACCTGATGATGCTTTCCGCCCTGGAGGTACAGCCATGAAAACGCTGCGCGTGTGGAAGATCATCGCCGGCCTGACGATGCTCTTCACGCTGGGTGGCGTCTGCGGCGCAGCGCTCGTGGCAAGAGGGGCAGCGCGCTGGGCGGGCTGGCACCGCACGCCAGCGACAGATGCCTGGAGCGAGCGCTGGTTCGATCAGATCGGCGAGAAGCTCGCCTTGCGCGACGATCAGCGCACACAACTGCGCCCCATGGTCGAGCAGTTGCAGCGCGAGCTGCGCACCCTTCAGCAGGACACCTCACGCCGCACCGGAGAGATCATCCGCCAACGCGGCAAAGAAATGTGGGAGGTCCTGGATGAGGGCCAGCGCGTGAAGTATCGCGCCCTGCAAGAGGAGCAAAAGCTCCACCGCGCCGCGACCACTGAGTCGCCGCTGTGAGGCCTCAGGCTCGCGGAGGCCTGCCTCCGCGCACTGGCTGTGCACGTTCATAATTCAGATTGAACACGCATGGACCGCGCGTTTTCTGCTTCTCCCCCCATGCTAGAGCACTCCATTACCATCCAGCACACGCATCGCATCCTGTTCACGCGGGGCGCGTTCTCTTCGCTCAATCAGACCGTGCGGGACGTGCTGGAGTTGAATCGCATCTCGCGGAAGCCCAAGGTGCTGGTGTTCATCGACGACCGCGTGGCGCTCGCGAACCCGGACTTGTCCGAGCAGATCGTCAGCTACGCGGCCGCGCATTCGGATGCTTTGCACCTGACCGCCGACCCTTTCATTTTGCCCGGTGGCGAGGCTTGTAAAAATGACTTCCGCCAAGTCGAGCAATGCTGGCGTGCGATCAATGAAGCGGGCCTGGATCGGCATTCTTATGTCTTCGTGATCGGCGGCGGTGCGGTGCTTGATCTCGTGTGTTTCGCCTCAGCAACTGCGCATCGTGGCATTCGTCATGTCCGCTTCCCCACCACCACGCTGAGCCAAGGCGATGGCGGTGTGGGCGTGAAGAACGGAGTGAACTACGTGGGCAAGAAGAACTGGGTCGGCTCCTTCGCGGTGCCGTATGCGGTGATCAATGACTTCGCCTTTCTCGACACGCTCCCCGAGCGCGAGAGGCGCAACGGCATCATTGAAGCCATCAAGGTCGCCTTGATCCGTGACGCGGCGTTTTACCATGAGCTGGAAAGCATGGCCGATGCCCTGGCCAAGCTCGAATCACCCGCACTGGAGCGCACAGTGCAACGCAGTGCCGAGCTGCATGTGGAGCACATCTGCACGGGCGGCGACCCGTTTGAAATGGGCAGCGCGCGGCCGCTGGACTTCGGCCACTGGGTCGCGCACAAGCTGGAACAGGTGTCGCAATTCGCCATCGCGCACGGTGAAGCCGTCGCCATCGGCATGGCGGTTGACCTGCTCTACAGCGTGAAGCGCGGCATGTTGGATGCGGCCACGGCCGAGCGTATCATCACCCTAGTCGAGCGCATCGGCTTTGCTACGTATGCGCCCCAATTGCTGGAGAAGAATGCCAGCGGCGAGTTAACGATTCTGGCCGGACTCGAAGAGTTCCGCGAGCATTTGGGCGGCGAATTGACGATCACCCTGGTGCCCGAGATCGGCCGCAAGATCGAGGTGCACGAGATGGACCGCGCGTTGATCATCGAGGCCGTGCAAGACCTGCGCGAGCGAGCCAAAGGCAAGCCAGCGAGCTTCACGCAGCCGTTGATCGCAGCGAAAGCTTGACCTCCAGGGCCAAAATTTGCGACGCCTGCGGGGCGTGAGAGGTCGAACACTCTCGAACTTCGGCGTGTTGGTCTTCAGCAGTGAGCCGGACAAAAAGCTCTACACGCGAGACGACGTGGTGAGCTGGCGGTAATCTACTTCTTCTCTGGAGCCACCACTTGCCCGCCGGAGAGCTTGGACTTCAGGCGTGACCAGAAATCACCACTGGGGCTGGGCGTGTTGACTTCGGCCTGGGCGCGGGCACGGGCTTCTTCGTTGATGCGGGCCACGGGGTCTTTGGGCTTGTCCTTGTCGCGCGGGGCGACGGCGATGGGGCCAGTCTTGCTACCGTGATAGACGGGGATACTGAATCCGCGCGGTGTGCGGGCCACGGGGGAGCTGTCGGCCTCGGCGAGGCTCTGGCCATAGGCAGCAAATGTTTTCACTGGGATGTCCACGCGTGCAAACCCGGCAGGCAGCGCGCGGTGGGCGTTGATGAACTGTGTGGGGCTGTAGTAGTTCGAGTAGTCGCGTCCAAAGCTGGAGCGGTTCATGCCGATTTGCAGGTTCTTGCGGATCTCTAGGTGCAGATGCACGGCATACATGCCGTTGTTGCCGCCCATAGTGCCGACGAGTTGGCCGCGCTCGACCACCTGATTGACCTTCACTTTTCGCTCATGCAGGTGGCCATAGAGAGAATCCACCATGCTGATGCGGCCTGATTCATCGCGGAAGGCATGGCGCACGATCACGACATTCCCCCACCCCACGCGGACATCTTCTGACAAGACTACCACACCGCGCCCAATGGAGTAAATGGGGTCGCCCAGATCGCTATCGCCGCCGCCGCGGCCATTCCAGTCCTCGCCCAGATGACCGTAGGGGGTGAAGCCGCGGAACTTGTAATAGTTGTCGCCGTCGGGCTTGCCCACGGGGAAATCAAAACCATCCGCCAGCTGCGAGCGCACCGTGCTGGCGGCTTCGACCTTCAGCGCGCCCCCGACAGACAGCCAAACTACCGCTACCGTGACATGGCAGAGGGATCGGAAAGCAGCGACGCAGAGGGTGGACATGGGTGGAGGGGCCAGCACACTAGGCGAAGCATCGCCATTTGCCACTCTGAAATCATCGCCGGTCAGCGAGTCGAGACGCTGGAGAAACTGTCACTCGATCTCGCTGAACAACCCCTGATTTTTAGATTGAGCCGAAAGATGAAGGTGGTTGCAAACCACCAGCCCAACCGCGAACGTCCACTTTTATTCATGCACCCCTGGCTCATCGCTGCCATTCTGGGCCTCGTCGAAGGCCTCACCGAATTCATCCCTGTGTCGTCAACAGGCCACCTGCTCATCGCCGAGCACTGGCTGGGGCATCAATCCCAGCTCTTCAACGTGGTGATCCAGCCAGCGGCGGCATTGGCCCTCATTCCGATTTTCTGGACCAAGCTGACGCGCATCTTCTTTGGCCTGGATGACAAAGCGAACCGTGATCTGCTGCTGAAGCTGGCCACCGCATTCTTGATCACCGTTGGCGGCGGTATCGTGATGAAAAAGCTGAATGTGGCCTTGCCCAAGGAACTGGCTCCCATCGCTTGGGCCACACTGATCGGTGGCTTGGTGATCTTCGCCGTGGAGGCGCTGAACCACGGCTCGCACAAGAGTTCGAACGTCACCTGGACCATCGCCATCGCCTTTGGCATCGCGCAGTTGATCGCCATCGCCTTCCCTGGGGCCTCGCGTTCCGGCACGACCATCATGCTTGCCATGGTGCTCGGATTGGCGCGGCCTGCGGCGACGGAGTTCTCCTTTCTGCTCGGCATTCCCACGCTGTTCGCTGCGGGTAGCAAGGAGCTACTGGATGTGTGGAAAGACAATGCCGCCGCCCATGTGGACTGGGCGGCCATCGGCATCGGCGCACTCGCCTCCTTCGTGTCTGCCTTCATCGTGGTAAACTGGCTGATCCGTTTTGTGCAAACGCATAGTTTCAACGGATTTGCCATCTATCGCGTATTGCTGGGAGCGGGCTTGCTCATCTTTGCTGCGCAGGCATAGTCCCTCCCCCAACAAACCCCGAATGATCAATCTGGCCCAGGGCTACTTCCGCAAAACCGTCTTCAAGACCTACCGCTGGTTCAAGCACCCGCGAAAGCTGAAGAAAAGCCCGGTCATGCGCTGGTTCGCCACGCACTTCCTCAGCAAGCAGGTGTGGAAGCCCACGCAGCACACCATGGCGGGCGGCATGGCCATTGGCATGTGCATCATGATTCAGTTGCTGCCGGGGCAGATGTTCGTCGCCGCTGTCATCGCCGCTGTTTTTCGGGTCAACATTCCCATCGCCGTCATTGCCTGCTGGATTTCCAATCCCTTCACCTTCGTCCCCTTCAGCTGGACTCAAATCAAGGTGGGCGACTGGATTCTGCCCTACCTGCCTAGCTTCGTAGAGGCCGGCATCGGCAGCATCATGCGCTGGCTGGTGCGAAACCTGGAGCGTCTGCCTACCTTCATGCAGGAGGCCATCCCGAGGCACATCGTCGAGAAGGGCGTCGAATACCTCACGTCCATGTATATCGGCGGTGTTTTCATCGGCCTCGCGCTGATTCCGATCAGTTACCTGCTCAGCTGGGTGATCTGGGAGGGCTTCCACCAGATGGCGGAGCGGAGACGTGCACGCCTCGCCTTGGAAGGGCTAAAGTCGGAGAGCTGAGCTGGGTTGAAGGTGAATGGCTGAGAATTGAGCGCCGTCACCGGCGTCAGAAGTGTTTAGTGATTGGTTGTTAGTTCCCTTGTTCGACCTCTAAATACCAAGCACTAAAGATTGCGCTCTTCGCCCTCATGCCCGCCAACCGCTTCTACTCCGCCTTCGATACCGAAACGCTGGTCCCGCGCCGCACGGCGGAGGGTGAGTATCGAAATGCGTTTCAGATCGACCGCGACCGAATCATCCACAGCTCTGCCTTTCGCCGCTTGCAGAACAAGACGCAGGTCTTTCTCTCCGGCGAGTATGATTTCTACCGAACGCGCCTGACGCACAGCATCGAGGTCGCACAGATCGGCCGCAGTCTGTGCGCCTACTTGCAGCAGAGCGAATTGCTCGATGACGCCACCTTCATCGACGCCGATCTGGTCGAAAGCGCCTGCCTTGCGCATGACCTTGGCCATCCGCCTTTCGGCCACACGGGCGAGCGCACGCTGCACACGCTGATGCAGCCGTATGGCGGCTTTGAGGGCAATGCGCAGACGCTGCGCATCCTCACGCAGACCATCTTCAGCGAGGGCCGCGAGGGCATGAACCCAACGCGCGCCTTCATCGACAGCGTGCTGAAATACAAGACGCTGCAAGCCGAGACCCCCACCGCGCCCAACCACTATCTCTACAACGACCAGGAGCGCTGGCTCGACTTCGCGCTGGGCGGTCAGGCCTTCCCGGTGGAACTCACGCCCGGCAAGGTGCGCAATAACTTCCGCAGCATCGAATGCCAGATCATGGACTGGGCGGACGACACCGCGTATTCGCTCAATGACGTGGCCGACGGCATCCGCGCTGGGTTCATCAATCTCGAACGCCTGGAGCGCTGGGCCTCCGCCCAGTCCCTGGACAGCGACAGCAGCGCGCACATCGACTTCCTGTGCAAAGCCATCCGCGAGCGCCGGGTCGAAGCGCGGCTGAATCGCATGATCGGCGACTGCATCCGCGCTGTTAAACTGCGCCTCGCTAGCAACTTCCTCAGCCACGACTCCAAACGCCACGCCTTCACCCTGGAGATCGATCCTGCGATCCAGCAACGCGTGAAGCTGAACAAGCGCATTGCCCTCGACCTCGTCTTCCGCAGCCCTACGCTGCAACAGCTCGACTACAAGGCCGACTTCATCCTGCGCCGCCTCTTCAGCCTGCTGCAAGAGCGCTACATCGAGCCCAGCGGCAAGAGCCTGCACCTGCTGCCGCCCGAGGTGGAGCAAAGCATCGCCCTATGCGAGGATCGCAGCTCCCGCGCCCGGCTCGTGTGCGACTGGATCGCCAACATGACCGACCACTTCGCCTTCCGCACCTATCGCCGCCTGTTCGACGCCGAGTTCGGATCGATCACGGATTTGGTGTGAGAAAGCCTCGGAGAGGCCTAGACACAAGACCACGGAAGGGGTGCATTTCTGAGTCACTTCCGCGTGCTCCGTGTTTTCCGTGGTTAAAAAGGAAACCCTCGCCATAATCGCCTCTCCCTTTTCCCTGCCATGATGACGTCCGCCCAGATCCGCCAATCCTTCCTCGACTTCTTCAAATCGAAGGACCACACCATCGTCCCCAGTGACAACGTCGGCTATACAAGCCGCGACGGCGCGCGCATCTTCACCAACGCCGGCATGAACCAGTTCGTGCCCATCTTCCTCGGCGAGCGCAGCGCTGATGTGGATACCTGGCCTGGCGTGCTGCACAAAGGCCTGCCCACTCGCGCAGCGGACACGCAGAAGTGCATCCGCGCTGGCGGCAAGCACAACGACCTCGAAGATGTGGGCCTCGACACCTACCACCACACGCTCTTCGAGATGCTCGGCAACTGGTCCTTTGGCGACTACTTCAAAAAAGAAGCCATCTCCTGGGCCTGGGAACTCATCATCGAGAAGTGGAAGTTCCCGCCGACCCGCGTGTTCGCCACGATCTATCAACCAGGCGCTGGTGACCCCGCTGATCGCGACCAGGAAGCCTGGGACATCTGGGCCGAGAAGTTCCGCAGCATCGGCCTCGATCCCGACATCCACATCGTCAACGGCAACAAGAAGGACAACTTCTGGATGATGGGCGACACCGGCCCCTGCGGCCCCTGCACCGAAATCCACATCGACCTCACGCCCGGTGCCCCAAACCTCGACGAAGACCGCCAGCGCGCCGGTGCCAAGCTCGTCAACGGTAGCGACGCGAGCTGCATCGAGATCTGGAACAACGTCTTCATTCAATACAACGCGAACCCCGATGGCTCGTTCGTCCCGCTGCCCGCCAAGCACGTGGACACCGGCATGGGCTTCGAGCGCGTGTGCTCCATCATCCAGGGCACGAAGAACTTCACCGACTTCGAGAACGCGAAGATCAGCAACTACGACACCGACGTCTTCAAACCCATCTTCGACGAGCTGACGAAGATGTGCGGCAAGCACTACCAGAGCACGCTGCCCAAGGCCAACGCCCAAGGCCACGTCGTGCCCGTGACCGAGCAGGAAAAGATCGACGTCGCCTTCCGCGTCATCGCCGACCACCTGCGCACGCTCAGCTTCGCCATCGCCGACGGCATCCAGCCCGGCAACTCCGACCGCAACTACACCCTCCGCCGCATCCTCCGCCGCGCGGTCAAGTATGGCCGCACGCTCGAGTTCAAAGAGCCCTTCTTCTACAAGCTCGTCGATGTCCTCGCCCAGCACATGGGCGATGTGTTCCCCGAACTGCGCACCAAGAAAGAGCAAGTCAAAGCTGTGCTCAAGCTGGAGGAGGAGGCGTTCAATCGGACGTTGGATCGTGGGTTGATTCGCCTCGATCAACTAATCGCAGCGCAAAACCAAGACGAACAAGATGCCGAGGCGGCCGGAAATCTGGTAGCTGCCTCAGGCTTTTCGGGCCCTCTTCTCGGAGCTTATGCATTCGAACTCTACGACACGTATGGGTTTCCGATCGACCTGACGCAGCTCATTTGTCGTGAGCGTGAAATTGGTGTCGATATGGACGGATATGAGCGCGAGCTGGAACTTCAGCGGGCTCGCGCTCGCGAGGCTGGCAAGAAGAACAAGCAAGTCGTCTCCGTCAGCGAAATCGAAACCAAGGACGCCACCAAGTTCATTGGCTACGACGCGCTCGAAGCCGATGCCAAGGTGCTCGAAGTCGTGGCGATGAAGGACAAGACCGCCGTCGTGCTCGACACCTCCACTTGCTACGCCGAGATGGGCGGCCAGATCGGCGACAGCGGCCAGCTCATCCTCGGAGCCAACACCTTCCCGATCATCAGCACCACGAAGGTCGGCAACACTTGGCTGCACTTCCTGGATGGCGAAGACGCCCCCGCCGTCGGAGCCACCGTGCGCCTTGCCGTCGATGCCGCGCGTCGTCACGCCATCGAGCGTCATCACACCGTCACGCATTTGCTGCATTGGGCGCTGCATGAAGTCGTCTCCAAAGACGCCACACAGAAAGGCTCCAGCGTCACGCCGGACAAGCTCACCTTCGACTTCAACAGCGCCGCGCTCACGCCACAGCAGTTGAGCGACATCGAGCAACTCGTGAACGAGCGCATTGTCGAGAACGCCAGCGTTTCCTGGAAAGAGATCCCCTACACCGAGGCGAAGGCGAACAGCGGCATCATGCAGCTCTTCGGCGAGAAGTATCCCGAGAACGTCCGTGTCGTGCAGATCGGCGGCAAGCCCCATGCGATGGATGGCTACAGCATGGAACTCTGCGGCGGCACCCACACCCGTAGCACCGGTGAGATCGGCCTCTTCCGCCTCGTCGGTGAAGCCGCCGTCGCCGCCGGTGTGCGCCGTATCGAAGCCATCGCCGGCCTTGAAGCCTACAACGCCGCCCGCGCCGATGCTGATTTGCTGAAGCTGCTCTGCGGCAAGGTCAGCGCGCAAGGCGCTGCCGATCTGGAGAAGAAGCTCGACGCCCTGCTCGCCCAACAGAAGGAACTAGAGAAGGCCCTGAAAGCCGCGCAGCAACGCGAAGCCTCCGGCCGCGCCAAGGACCTGCTCAGCAAAGCTGAGAACAACGCCATCATCGTGAACCTCGGCGATGTCGATGCCGACTACGCCGTCGCCGTGAGCGACGCCTTGAAAGGCACCTTCAACGGCATCGTCGTCCTCGCCACCACCGGCGGCGGCAACGTGGCCTTGATCGCCAGCGTCGCGAAAGACCACCAAGCCAAGGCGCAAGCCGGCAAGATCATCCAAACCATCGCCCCCATCGTCGGCGGCAAAGGCGGCGGCAAGCCGGACTTCGCTCGCGGCGGCGGCAAGGAGGTGAGCAAGGTGGACGCCGCTCTCGCGGAAGCCCGCAAGCTGGTAGGCTAACCAGCAGCGGCTGCTCATCTCTTCTTTCCTCATGGCTGGTTCCCCATCTGGCGCAGAGCCCGGGTTTCGCCCTGGCCCTGTAGGCACGCCGACAGCGCTTCAGCTGATCGGCGGTGGCAAGGCCGATGGCCAAGTGCTGACGAAGGAGCAGAAGCGCTTCAACCAGCTGGTGAAGAAAATCAAAGCGGCCCGGCAGCAGATCGAGCGGTTCAAGGAAGCGGATCAGGAGCTGCGCAGTCTCGGCCAGGAGAAGATTCTTCCCATGGAGGAAAAGTGGCTGCGCGCCACACGGGACCTCGTGCTGGCCCTGCATGCTTCGCCGCACCAGTCCAGCTTGACCCGACGGCACAAGCAGAAGTTCCGCGTGATGATGAACGCGGAGATCACTCTGCTACTCAACACGTCGTTCTTCGTTGAGGACACGAAGTTGCAAGACCTGTTCGTCATCTACACCGAGTCCGGCTTGTCATTTGGGGAGATGGCCGCAGCCAACGCCGAGCAGGAGCGCACGGCTGCGGCGGAGATGTTTGGGATGGACCTTGATCCCGAGGACATGGCCGATCCGGCAACGCTGAAAGAGCGGCTGGATGCCAGGGCTGAGGAACTGCGCCAACAAGGAGCCGCAGAGCCAGCCGCCCGAAAGCAGACGAAGGCGCAGCTCGCGTCGGAATCGAAGCGCCAGGCCGCCGAGAGCGCGGTGAAGAAGACCACCCGGCAAATCTATGTGGACCTGGTCAAGCACTGCCACCCCGACCGCGAGCAGGATGAACTGAAGCGTATCGAGAAGACGGAGTGGATGAAGCAGATCACGGCCGCCTATGAGGTGGACGATCACCTGCGGCTCCTGGAAATGCAGATGACCCTGCTG
The DNA here is from genome assembly GCA_964203095.1 of Verrucomicrobiaceae bacterium. GTDB lineage: Bacteria > Verrucomicrobiota > Verrucomicrobiia > Verrucomicrobiales > Verrucomicrobiaceae > JAEUHN01. The sequence continues at coordinate 12,684 of CAXNNN010000036.1, forward strand.
GCCGAACGCGAGAACGCTTTTGCTGACTTCAATGAGAGCGAGCTGCGCTACTTCAATCAGTCGCTGCAACGCCAGCTCACCGAACTCGAGAACGAGGTGATGATGGCCCACCCGATGCACACGGGGAACCTGTTCGGCAGCCTCTACCACCCGAACCGCAATGTGATGATGCGTGAGCTGGAGATGGAGAGAAACAGCCTCAAGCACCGCCTCCAAGCCGTGGGGCACATCACCAAGCTGATCGCCAGCGAGCAGGGGTTCAAGCAATACCTAGTCGATTATGTGGAGCCGCGAGCCATCGACCGCGATTTTGACGATGCCGACGGCTTCCGCTGGGCCTAGCGATGCCGATTTGCTGAAGTTGAGCTGCGGAAAGGAGCGACGGCATCTTGCCGTCGGCAACGGGATTGACGAGACGGCAAGATGCCGTCACTCCTTTCCCATGACCATCGACGAGCGTCTTCGGTTCTTCAATCCGCTCGAAGACATCGAAAAACACCGGACCAATCTGCCGCACTGGCAGCAGCCTGGAGCCTCGTATTTCGTCACCTTTCGACTGGCCGATGCCTTACCCGAACAGAAGTTGCGCGACTGGAAACTGGAGCGCGATGCTTGGTTGGCCCTTCACCCAGAGCCATGGTCAGATGCCGAGGAGAAGGAATACCATGAACGCTTTTCATTGGTGATGGAACAGTGGTTAGACGCGGGCCACGGCTCTTGCTTGCTGCGTGAACCCAAGGCAGCGAGCGTCGTTGGTGCTGCGCTGAATTACTTCAACGATCAACGTTGCGTGCAACATGCCTGGGTGGTCATGCCCAATCACGTCCATGCGCTGTTCACGCTGTTAGCTGATCAGTCGCTGGAGGCGCGGCTGCATTCGTGGAAGAGCTTTACTTCAAAACAGATTGGTGGTGCAGGACAGCTCTGGCAGCGAGACTACTTCGACCGATTGATTCGGAGCCGCGACCACTTCCAGAACTGCGTGCGCTACATTCGAAGGAATCCGATCAAGGCGCAGCTGTATGAAAACGAGTATTCACTCTATCAATCGGACTGGGTGAAGGAGGTAGTGATTTAGAAAAGAGTGACGGCATCTTGCCGTCACAAAGAACCCAAGCCGACGGCAAGATGCCGTCGCT
>CAXNNN010000037.1:0-13772 GCA_964203095.1 Verrucomicrobiaceae bacterium
TCGAACTTCGGTGCGGTGCAGCCTTCCATGTAAGTCACCTCGGCGCCTTCGTCGGCGATGATCAGCGTGCGCTCGAATTGGCCGAAGTTTTCCGCGTTGATGCGGAAGTAAGCTTGCAGCGGGTGCTTCACCTTTACGCCTGGGGGCACATAGATGAAGGAACCGCCGGAGAACACGGCGCTGTTCAGGGCGCTGAATTTGTTGTCGCCGGTCGGGATGACTTTGCCGAACCACTTGCGGAAAATCTCGGGGTGCTTGTGCAGGCCCTCGGTGCTGTTGACGAAGATCACGCCCTGCTCAGAGACGGCGGCCTTGATGTTGGAATACGCGGCTTCGGAGTCGTATTGAGCTTCCACACCCGCGAGGAACTTGCGCTCCTGCTCGGGGATGCCGAGGCGGTCGAAGGTCTTCTTCACGTCCTCGGGCACGTCGTCCCAGGATTTCTTGGGCTTCTGGCCATCGCTAAGGTAGTAGCGGAACTCGTCGAACTTGATGTTCTCCAGGTCCTTCGTCGCCCAATGCGTGGGCATGGGCTTGTCGTTGAAGACTTTGAGGGCTTTCTTGCGGAACTCGCGAATCCACTCTGGGTCGCCTTTGACGTCGCAGATGTAATCGATGGTCTTCTCGCTCAAGCCGAAGCCGGAGTCATACTTGTTGCGCTCCGGAAAGGTGAAGTCGCCGACGCTGTCGATCTTGATGTCGGAGATGTCGTCCGGGGGGGCTTCGAGTTCAGTGTTCATAGGGGTGTGTTCTCTGTTCTCGTTGGTTAGGCGGCGAGTGCGCGGTCATCAGCCTGGACCCAATCGTAGCCCTTGGCTTCCAGTTCCAAAGCGAGGCTGGGTTCGCCAGTCATCACGATCTTGCCGTCCATGAGCACGTGCACGATGTCGGGCTGGATGTAGTCGAGTAGGCGCTGGTAGTGGGTGATGACGAGGAAGCCGCGATCCTCGCTGCGCATCGCATTGACGCCGCGCGAGACGACCTTAAGCGCGTCGATGTCGAGTCCAGAATCGGTCTCGTCGAGCACCGCATACTTTGGCTCCAGCATCATGAGCTGAAGGATTTCATTGCGCTTTTTCTCGCCGCCGGAGAAGCCTTCGTTGACGCTGCGGCTGGTGAAGCTGCGATCCATCTCCAGCTGATCCATGCGGGCGTACAGCTGCTTGTAGAACTTCACGGCATCAATGTCCTCGCCCTCGGGCAGGCGCGCTTTCTTGGCGGCGCGGATGAAGTTGGCGTTGCTGACGCCGGGAATCTCATGCGGATACTGGAAGGCCAAAAACAGGCCTGCTCGGCTGCGGGCGTCGATCGACATGTCGAGGATGTTTTGTCCGTCGAGCAAGACTTCGCCGCTGGTCACCTGGTAGTCATCACGACCGCACAAGACCTTGCTTAGGGTACTTTTGCCGGAGCCGTTCGGGCCCATGATGGCGTGCACTTTGCCTGGCTCGATGGTGAGCGTGAGGCCTTTGAGGATTTCGCGTTCAGCGATGCGGGCGTGGAGGTCTTTGATGACAAGGGACATGACAGGGTAGTGAGTAGGGAGGGGGAAAGTGAAAAGCGGCGGGCTATTTGGAGCAGTTCGGGCAGTTCCCGTGGATGGCGATGTCGGTGCGAGTAACCTTGGTGCCAGCCGGCAGGTTCCAGAACTTGGTGGGGTCGAAGGCCGCCGCAGGGTGCGCGTCGATCACCTTGCCGCAGGTCTCGCAGTGAAAGTGGATGTGCTCGTGCAGGTTCGCGCAGTAGCGGGACTGGGCTCGCTCCAGGTGCACCTGACGGATGAGGCCGTGGGTGGTCAGGTGCTCCAGGCAATTGTAAACCGTGGCCAGGGAGATGCCGGGGGTGCGGTCCTTGACTCGGTCGAACACGTCGTAAGCGGTTGGGTGGTCCATGGACTCAGCCAGGACCTGGAAGACCTCGCGCCGATGCGGCGTCAGGCGCATGTCAGTGCCGAGCACTGCCAGGCGGCAGTCAAGGCCGGTGGGCTTGGTCGCGTTGCGCGGTGTGGGTGGCATAGAATTCCGTGTTTAGAATTAGAATGATTCTAATTGCATGGGGAACGCCAGCAGCGCAAGTGGAGTATGCATTGATGGCAAACAAATCGCAAGGTTTCCCCCGGGAAGGCAAAATCAGGCAGGCTCTTTTCAAGAGGAACACGGTGGATTCCTTCTGCGGGGCGGGATAAACTCTCTCCACAATCATGCTAAAACTCGGACTCATCGGCTGTGGCAAAATGGGCGGCGCTTTATTGCGCGGCGTGGAAAAGACCCTGGGCAAGAACGACCTCAGTGTGGGGCTCAGCGATGTGGTGCCCGCAGCGGTCGATGCGCTTATGCATCAGTTGAAGTGCTCGACCTTTGCAGGCACACCAGAGCAAGTGGCCGCCGAGTCTGATGTCGTCATTCTGGCGGTGAAGCCAGGTGATATGGAAGGTCTTTGTGATGCCTTGGCCAAGGTGAAGGGTGGGCGACTCTACCTCTCCATCGCGGCGGGTTTGAAGCTCGCTGACCTGCAAAAGTGGCTGGGTGCGCGTCAGCGCATCATCCGCTCCATGCCCAACACGCCTGCTTTGGTCGGTGTCGGCGCTGCGGCTTTCTCACGCGGCGCCAAAGCGACCGATGAAGATGCGGCCTTGGCTAAGACGATTTTGGGCGCAGTGGGCACGGTCGATGTAGTCTCGGAGAAGCTGCTTGATGCGGTGACGGGCCTGAGCGGCAGCGGCCCAGCCTATGTTTACACGATCATCGAAGCGCTCGCCGATGGCGGCGTGCTGATGGGCTTGCCGCGTGCGACGGCGGTTCAGCTCGCCGCACAGACGGTGGCAGGTGCTGCCAAGATGGTGCTGGAAACGGGCAATCATCCGGCAGTGTTGCGCGACGAAGTGACCAGTCCCGGTGGCACGACCATCGCAGGCTTGGAGCAACTGGAAATTCACGGCCTGCGCAACGCCTTGCTGCAAGCTGTGCGGAAGGCAACGGAGCGCAGCATCGAGCTGGGAGCGAAGTGAATGTGCAGCAAGGTGCCATGTTCCGCGAAAGCCGTGGACAAGGGGTGCCGTGTCGCTTGATGGCGGAGTTTTTCGATCGGTGGGCGCTGCACATCCCGCACTTGACTTGACCGGCGATTCTGTGGCCAAGTAGCGCGCATGAACTACAGCGCCTCGCTCATGGATTTCTTCAAGAGCCCGAAGTGGCTCCCCAACCTGCTGCTCAGCGGCGTGTGCATGTTGATTCCCATTGTGGGTCCACTCGCGTTGATGGGGTGGCATATCGGCGCGCTGTATGGGCGAAAGGATGACAAGGATTTCGTGGGCTACCCCGAGTTCAATTTTAGCCATTTTGGCACCTACATTGAGCGCGGCGTGTGGCCGTTTCTCGTACAGATGGTGGTCAGTCTGGTGCTGGTGCCAGTGATGTGGTTGGCCATGGCGGTGCCCATGTTTTCGATGATTGCGTTCACGGCCGCTGGTCACACTGAGGGCGGTCTGCCGCCGGAACCATCGCCCGTGCTCTTGATTGGCATGATGGTGGTTATCCTAGTGGGCTATGCGATTTGCATAACTCTCATGGTGCTGCTGAGCAAACCCATGATGCTGCGTGCGATGCTCACGCAAGATTTCGGTATAGCATTCAACTTCGGTTTTATCAAGCGCTTCATCGCGTTGACCTGGAAGGAGCAAATCCTGGCCACGCTGTTTCTCATGTGCACGGGCATCGTGCTCGCCCCGCTGGGCATGCTCGTCTTCTGCGTGGGCATATATTTCGCCATCGGTTTGCTGATGTTCAGCGCTTACCACCTGGATCGCCAGGTCTATGATCTCTACCTCGTGCGCGGCGGCGAGCCGGTGCCCGTCAGTCCGAAGCTCCGCGATGCGCCGCCGCCTGTGACGGTGGGATAGGCTTCCGAACTTACTCCGTCTCAGCTGTCGCTTCCTCCTGGAAGCTAAGCTGATACAGGCGCTGATACAACGGATTGCGCTGGAGCAGTTCTTGGTGTGTGCCTTTGTCGGAGATGCGGCCCTGGTCCATGACGATGATTTGATCCGCCTCCAGCACCGTGCTCAGACGGTGCGCAATGGCGATCACGGTCTTGCCTTCGGTCAGGGTGTGAACGGCGTCCTTGATGCTGCGTTCGGTCTCGGGATCAAGGGCGCTGGTAGCTTCGTCGAGCAGCAAGATCGGGGCATTGCGAAGGATGGCACGGGCGATGCTGACGCGCTGTTTCTGGCCGCCGGAAAGGGTGTTGCCAGCGTCGCCCACGACTTTGTCATAGCCTTCCGAGTCGATGCTCACGAAGTCATGCACATGCGCCTTCTTCGCCGCGTCGATGATCTCCTCCTTCGTCGCCTCCAGTCTGCCGTAGCGGATGTTCTCCGTGATGTTGTCATGGAACAGAAAGGTGTCCTGACTGACGACGCCGATGTGATCACGCAGGGACTTCTGGGTCACATCGCGCACATCATGGCCGTCAATGAGCAGGCTGCCGCTGTCGACGTCGTAGAAGCGCTGAATCAATGCGAAAAGCGTGCTCTTGCCGGCGCCACTGGCACCGACGAGCGCGTAAAACTTGCCGGGTTCCATGTCCAGGGTGATGCCGGTGATCGCCTGCTTGCGTCCGTCGCTGCTGGTCTTGTAGGCGAAGCTCACGTTCTGGAAGCTCAGGTGCCCCTTGGTGGCCTTCAGCGTGAAGGCACCGGGCTTATCGAGCACCTCGGGCTTCTCTTCCATGACGGCGAAGACATTCGAGGTCGCGACGATGCTCTTCTGCATCACGAGTTGCAGGCGGCTCAGCGCTTTGGTGTGCGGATAGATCTGTGTCAGACCGCCCACGAGCACCATGAAGTCGCCGGGCTTGATGTGGTGTTTGGACGCATAGTAAAGGCCCACGCACACGCCGAGAGAGGCGACAATCTCCACCAGTGCCCCGACCAGTTCCATGGCCTTGCCATAGCGCATGATCAGCTTGTTCATCTTGGCGCTGCTATCGCGGAATTTCTTCTCCTCGAAGTCCTCGCGGGCGTGGCTTTTCACCACGCGGATACCGGTGAAGCACTCGGTCATCTGCACCATCATCTGCCCTGCTTCTTGCTCTTCTTGCGAGCCCGCCTTGCGCACCTTCCGACCGATCTGAACCACAGGTAGGATGCACAGCGGGAAGACGATGAGCGACCAAAGCGTGAACTGCCAGTTGTTGTAAAACAAAGCTGCGAGCAAAGCGGCGATGGATACTGGACGTTGCACGATGTCCTGCGACAGGGTCATCAAATTCTGCTGCGCCACACGGGCCTGATTGAAGACCACCTGCACCAGATTGCCCGTCTTCGCCTTCGAGTAATAACCGACGGATTGGCCCAGCAGCGCACGGTAGGTGTCGTTGCGAAGATCGTAGAGCACGCGATTGCTCACCCACATCATCAGGTAGTTTGCGACATACGTGAGGCTGCCGCGCAGCATGAAGACGAAGGGCACAATCAAGCAGCCCATGATGGTGATAAAGTCGGTGCCCACCCACTCCTGCGGCACCCAGTCCATGGGGTTAATCTTCACACTACCGACGCCCAGCTTGAACTTCGACATGCGCTCCGCGTCGTCGGGTGTTGCATTCCCATGCAGCACGACGCTGAAGACAATGTTGAGCCCCTGCACGAGCAGGAAGTTCGACAGCCCACTGAGCACGCTGAACACAATGCCCATGATGAACCGCAGACGATACGGGCGGATGTAGGTCAGCAGCTTGCGGTAGGTCTCGACGGCCAGGGCCATCGTTTCGCGCGTGTTGAGTTCGGCGAGGTCTTTGCGGCTTACTTTGATTTTGTCGGGTTTGGCCATGAAAGGGTAGGAAGGGCGCGATGGATAGCATCAAGCACCTGCATAGTCGAGATGAGTTCCATCGGTCCACCTTTGGACCGAGGGGCGAAGTGGGTGACCGGTTCGTCATGTCCGGCGTGCAAAACGACCGCACGCTCATGCCGCGGCCGCCAATGAAAGGGATTCGTCGGGCCAAAGAGCACTACCTGCGGCTTCTCATGCAATGCCGCCAGGTGCATGGCCATGCTGTCCACTCCAATGGCCAAGTCGCACTGCTGGATCAAGCCCGCGAGCTGCACTAGGCTGAGTTGCCCGGTCAAATCCGTGACTGGCACAGTGAGCAAAGCGCGCAGCTTATCGAGATGCGGACGCTCTAGGCCCGCGTTCGTGCCGGTGAGAACGATATGCAGCGCAGGGGCGACGTTAGCAATCACTTCAGCCCAGTGCTCCGCAGGCCAGAACTTCTCCTCACGCGCTGTGCCCACGTGGATAACAACATAGGCAGCCTTAAAAGTGGGTGACCCAGCCAACAAAAATATTTTATCAGCTTCCTGGTTCCTTTTGTTGGCTTCCTGGTTCTCTGGGTAGCCAATCTGGTTTGTTTTGAGAGCTTCCTGATCTCTTGGGTTCGCTCCTTGCTCACCTCTCCCTGCTCCCTGCACTAGAGCTAGATGAAAATCCACCGTGTGCAGCTCCCGCACGCTCGCCTCCCTCAGCTCCGTGTAGGCCCGTTCGCGCCAGGACTCGCTGGCGAACTTCGCATAGCCGACACTGCGCTTCGCTCGTGAAAGCCAAGCCATCAGCGCACTGCGGTCCGTGCCGGTGAAGTCATAACAGGCATTCCACTCGCCAAACAACAGCGAGGCCCAGATATGCATATTCAGAGAGCCATTTTTGTAAGCCAGCACGCGATCCACGCCCGCGATGCAGCCGAACAACTCCGCAAATGACGCAGGCACAACGGCCACGATCTCTGCCCCCGGATGAGCCGCCCGCAACGCGGCCACCGCAGGCGCGGTCAGGATGCCATCGCCGATGCGTTTGAGTTGAAGCAGGATGAGGCGCATGAAGAATTAGTGGTTTTTGATCTTCTTCGCATGAGCATACGCATGAAGCAGCCGGTGCCTGAAGTGATCCCAGGTCAGGTAGTTCTCGACCCGGTTGCGTCCGTGCAGGCCCATCTGCTGGAGGTCGCTGTGCTTGTCGTAGGCGAGATTGATGGCGTCGGCGAGCGCGTCGGGATCATTCGCGGGGACGACGAAACCATTGTGACCGTCGATGACCATGTCGCCGCCTTCCCGAGTAGTGATCAAGGGGAGACCACAGGCAGCGGCTTCGACCGTGGCTTTGGCGAAGCCTTCGCACTCGGAAGGAAAGATGAAGGCGCTGCTGCGGGCGAGTTCCTGCTGCACATTGGGGATGTGGCCAAGCAGATTCACGCTGTCCGTGGCCAGATCGTTGAAGAAAGGCTTCATCTCGCCATGAAGCGTGCCACAGAGCACCAGTTCGGCATTCTTGAGGTTCAGCTTTTTCCACGCGGCCAGGATGTGATGCACGCCTTTGCGCTTGATGAGGGCACCGACAAAAATCAGTCGGAAATGCTCGGGCGGTGGACCCGGAGCATAGCGCTGCGGGTCCACGCCACGGGCGACATAGACGATGCGTTCTTCGGCGATGCCCGCCGCTAGGAAGCTCTCGGCGGCCATGCGTGACTGCACCAGGATGACATCCACCAAGTCATACTCGGCCAGCATTCGGGGCCGGTCGATGGGCAGCCATTCCCGCCAGTGCTTCCAGCCCTGGTGCGCCAGTCGGGCCTCGCGCTCGCTCTGCGTTTCGCCGCGTTTGTTGCTGCCTTTGTTGCGGTGCCACGTCGGAATCTCAATGGCGCTTGGGATACCTTTGAGCCGGGCCTCGACCAGCGATTGGAAGCTGTCGCCGGACCAGCCGTGGAAGAAATCATAGCGGCCGTGCCGGACCTTGCGCGCAGCGATCCAGTCCGCGTAGCGCTTCTTGGCCCCGTAGTATTCGTCGCTGTCCAGCCAGGACAGTCCGCGCACTGGGTGCAGGTGCAGGGAGCGCACGTATTTCGCAGGGATGGCGCGCTGCACATTTCCATTGCACACCACCTTGCCCAAGAAGCCGCGCTGATAGGCTCCGCGTGCGGACTCCACCGAGGTGCTGCCCAGCCCGGAGCCGCCGAGCGCCGATCCCGTGGCGTAAAGCAGCCGCTTCGGCAGTAGGTCCGCCGACGGTTCGCCCACGGGCAGGGAGGTCTCTGGGGAAAAGCGATCAGCAAGGGGCGGCATGGCGGGCCGGTTTCTTGTCTTCGCCACTCCTCCGGCGCAAGGGGGAATTGCAGGGCGTCAGCGCCGACTCATCGCTCGCTCCGCCTGTTGGCGTAGCATATCGAGTTCCCGTTCGACCCGAGTCTTGGGCCGCAGCCCCTCGCGCAGCTCAAAGACGGTCCAAAAAGCGCAGCTCACGCTCATGGCGACGCAAAGCAGCAGCAGGAAGAAGGACATGTAGCGTAGCTGCCGCTCCTGAGCCTGTCTCATCGGGCGCGGCGTATCGGCGTCGTGCAAGCCGAAGAGGTCCAGCCAGCGCAGTCGCCATTCCTTGGCACCGCGTCCAACCACGAACAGCCACACGCTGGCGGCGAGGGATAGTATGGTGGAAATGGCAAAACCTGTGACGCTCATGATTGGGTGAAGTGCATTTTGTATTCGCGATGCACACACAACGTCAAAGCAAATCGTTCGAGCCTTGACGCCGTCGCCGCCGGTGGATTGCGTCTTCCCATGACAAAACTGCCTTTGATAACTGGTGCCATGGCCCTCGCACTGACCTGCTCGCTGGCCGCACAGACACGCGATGCGGTGCTGGCCGAGACGCTGGCACCCCACACAGGCAAGGTAGAGCGGGGTGTCGATGTCGGTTCTCTGACGGGCAAGATCATGTGCGGCTACCAAGGTTGGTTCAATGTGGAAGGTGATGGCGCGGAGCGTGGCTGGGTCCACTGGATCAAGGGCCGGGGACCGATGACTGACCAAAATGTGAAGGTGGACCTGTGGCCAGATTTGAAGGAATACGGAGCCGACGAGCGCTTCGACACCGGCCTCAAACATGCAGATGGCCGCACGGCCCAGGTTTTTAGCTCGTTCAAAAAGCCCACGGTGCTGCGCCATTTCCAGTGGATGCGCGAGTATGGCATCGACGGTGCATTCGTGCAGCGGTTCGCCAATGTCCTGAAAGATCCGCGTGTGCTGCGGCACACGAATGTAGTGCTCTCCCACTGCCGCGAAGGGGCGAACGCCAATGGTCGCGCCTACGCCGTGATGTATGACCTGAGCGGGCTGCGGGCGGGGAAAATGCAGGACGTCATCGACGACTGGCGCGCACTGCGCAGCCGCATGAAGATGGGCAGAGATGCAGCGTATCTGCATCATCGTGGCCAGCCGCTAGTCGCTGTCTGGGGCATCGGCTTCAATGACAAGCGCGACTACACCTTGGCTGAGTGCCGCACGCTCATCGAGTTCCTGAAAAGCGATGGCTGCGCCGTCATGCTCGGCATTCCCACCTACTGGCGCGAGCAGAAGAATGATGCCGTCACCGACCCGGCGCTGCATGAGGTGCTGAAGCTGGCGGACGTGCTCAGCCCCTGGACCGTGGGCCGCTACAACTCGCCCGAGCGCGCACTGCATCATGTAGAGAAGGTGGCCAAGCCCGACCTTGCGTGGTGTGCCGAACGGAACTTGGACTACTTGCCCGTGATCTTCCCGGGCTTCTCCTGGCACAACATGTATGGCGCACCGCTGGACTCGATCCCACGGCTGAAGGGCGCGTTTTATCAGGCTCAAATCGATGCCAACCTCGCTGCCGGGGCGACCATGCTCTATGTGGCCATGTTCGACGAGGTGGACGAAGGCACCGCCATTTTCAAATGCACCAACGACGTGCCCGTGTCCAACCAGGCCGCCTTCCTGACCTATGAAGGCCTGCCGTCGGATCACTACCTGAAGCTGACCGGCGAGGCCGTGAAGCGGCTACGAAAGTAAATCCGGGCGCACCGCCCGTGTCTTTGCCAGTGCCTGCTCGTGCCGCCACGTGGCGATCTTTGCATGGTTGCCGCTGAGCAAGGTCTCGGGCACCGGCTGACCGCGATACTCCGCTGGCTTCGTGTATTGCGGAGCTTCCAGCAGGCCGCTGGGACCGAAGCTTTCCTCCACGCTGCTCATGTCGTCGCCCAGCGCGCCGGGGAGCAAGCGCACCACCGCATCCATCACCACGCTGGCAGCGAGCGCGCCATTGGTCAGTACGTAGTCGCCCAGGCTGATTTCTTCATCCACCCAGGTGTCGATCACACGTTGGTCGATGCCTTCGTAGTGACCGCAGAGGAAAATGAGATGCGATTCCTGCGCCAGACGCTGCGCCGTGGCTTGGTTGAAGGGCGACCCAGCGGGCGATAGGTAAATGACCCGCGCCGCAGGTTGGTCGATCTTTTCAAACAGCTCGAACAACGGCTCAGGCCGCAGCACCATGCCAGGGCCGCCGCCATACGGCGTGTCATCCACTTGCCGGTGCCTACCCAGGCCGTGGTCGCGCAGTTGATGCACCCGCACTTCGATCAACCCCTTGTCCTGCGCCCGGCCCATGATGCTGGTGCTCATCGGCATGGTGATGAGTTCGGGAAAAAGGGTGATGGCTTCCAGGAGCATGGCCTACCAATAGCGGAAAATGGAAACCAGAAAGCGGAAAGGCTGCTTTTGGCTTCTGCCTTGAACAGCGTTGGCATCTTCGCTATGCACTACGCGATGCCCGAAAAAAAAGCAACCCCACAAGCCCTGGCCCAACTGCTGGTCCTGATCGCGCTCGCGCTCGGCGTGCCCAGCCTAGTGTGCCACTTGCGGGACAATCCTGTGGTGGGGTTGAATCATCAAAACACCGAATTTAAGGTGCAGCGTGAGGAGCAGGCTCTGCGCGTTGCCCAGGCCGAATGGGTGCTCGTGGGGAACTCAATGGTGAACACCCGCATCGACAACGACCGGCTCTCCGAGATCAGCGGCATCGCGGCGCACAAGCTGGCCAAGGGGGGCACGCAGTCCGCCGTGTGGTTCCTGTTTTTGAAGAACATCCTGGCCAAGTCCAAGCAGCAGCCGAAGTGGGTGACCGTATTCTTCCGCGAGACGGACCTGACATGGCCGGACTACCGAATCGCCGATGTGAACGAGGACATTATCGCGATGCTCAGTGGTAAGGACCAGACTGAGTGGAAGCAAGTGATCACGGCACGGCAGATTGGAGGTAGCGGCTTGCCGGGGAGTATCGCTGGCATTTTGGACCGGTTGCTGCCCTCTCAATATCTGCGCCCTCTGTCGCGAAGAGACTTGCAGGTAAAGTCGTTTCGCCTAACGCGCATTGGCACCGATATGAATTCCACCCAGCGGCGCTTGGAAATGAATGAGCGCTTCTCGCTTGCGCATCTGCGTCATGACCTCGGTAGCGATGGTGCCCCGAATGAGATGCAGAGTGAGGTGGCAACAGCGGATGAGATCAATGACCCTGGCATCTATATTGATGGGCCCATGGTATTCGATCCATCGCCAGATGCCTCATTCCTCCCTCATATGGTGGCCTTAGCCAAGCAGATGGGCTGGAAGCTGCACTTCCACCGCATCAAGAAGCGGCCTTCGGGTGGCGTGGACAAGCAAGATCTGCCGCTGACTACCTCATACATGAAGAATCTCAAAGCGTGGCTGCAACAGAACGGTTGCGTTTACACGGACGAGTCCAAGGACCCTAGCCTAACACTCGACGTGTATGCCGATGGCGATCACATCGACGATGATCCCGCCATTCAACAGCGTTACCATGAGAACTTCTGGCAGCGCGTGAAGCCTTTTATCAGTCCCGATTCCTCACACTAAGTCATGGTCTTCCAAAGCATCGAGTATCTCATCTTCCTGATCAGCGTCCTGGCCGTTTACTTCTGGCTGCCACGGCGCGAGCAAAATCTGGTCATCATTGCCGCCAGCTATGTTTTCTACGGCTGGGTGCATCCTTGGTATCTGATTCTCATTTGCATCACCACCATCTTTGACTGGGTGTGCGCGATAGGGATCGAAGATGGCAAGACAGCGAAGGCGAAGAAGGCCTACTACATTACCAGTATCAGCGTGAACTTCGCTATTCTGTGCGTGTTCAAATACTTCGGCTTCTTCGCGGAAAACGTGACCACCGTGCTCTCGTCGATTGGCTTGATGCCCTCGCCTTGGATCATCCACATCGCTTTGCCAGCGGGCATTTCGTTCTTCACTTTCCAAAGCGTGTCGTATGCGGTGGACGTGTATCAGGGCAAGACCAAGGCCTGCCGTTCGCTGATCGACTATGCTACGTTCGTCTCGTTCTTCCCGCAGCTTGTCGCGGGGCCCATCGAGCGTGCTGGGCACATGCTGCCGCAGTATGCGCTGCCGCGTCTGGTGACCTTTGAAGGGCTGCGAGTGGGCATTCTGCTGCTGCTGTGGGGGCTATTCCAAAAGGTCGTGATCGCTGACAGTGCGGCCTTGATCGCGGACAAGGTGTTCTCACTCGGCGACCCCTCGTTCCCCATTCTCTGGGGTGGTGTGCTGGCCTTTGGCGTGCAGATCTATGCGGACTTCAGCGGCTATACCGACATGGCTCGAGGCTCCGCGCGTTTGCTCGGCGTGGAGCTATGCAAGAACTTCAACCATCCCTATCTCTCACAGAGTCCCGGCGAGTTCTGGCGGCGCTGGCACATGAGTCTTTCGACTTGGTTCCGCGATTATGTTTATATTCCGCTCGGCGGTTCTCGCGCGGGGCAAGGAAAGATGATTTTCAATTTGGTGCTCACCTTCTTCCTCAGCGGCCTGTGGCATGGGGCTAGTTGGAACTTCATCATTTGGGGCACCTATCACGGTATCCTCGTGGCGCTATGGCCGCTGCTGGCCAAACGCGTGCCACTGCTCGCCGACAACGGCGGAGCCTTCGGCACGGTGCTGCGTGTGGGCATTACCTTTGTCCTCATGCACATTGGCTGGCTGCTGTTCCGTGAGCATAGCGTGGCCATGCTGACGCAAAGCTTGGCCTTGAATCCGTTCGACGCCCCGGCCTCCGATTGGCGCATGGGCGCGGCGCTCGCGATCGAAGCCCTGCTTTACGGCCTGCCGTTGATGGTGGTGCTGCCGTTGCTGCAAAAGTTCGGTGCGCTGATCCCTGTCGAGGACGAACGCTTGAAAACCTGGAGCTGGACTCTGCTGCAAGGAGCCGCTGCCGCCGCCTGCATCTACGGCGTCGCCGCGTATCGATGCAGTGTGGGCAGCGACTTCATCTACTTCCAGTTTTAAGTGGGAAGGCGGAACTCTGGTCTGTCAGCCGGAGGATAGGTGTCCACACCTGTCATTGGCTTGGGGCTTTCCAGTCCAAAGCGAAGGACCCTGTTGGCTAGAAAGCCCCCAGGCCATCGACGGGCCAGGAGGCCCATCCTCCAAGCGCTGATGTGCTTTCAACCCGGTTTATTCAGTAGAGTAAGCGAACGGAGGTGGATGAACTTCGATTTGGCGGAAGATGGCGTCCATCCAGGGACGCTTTTTGTGGGGTAGTGAGAGTTGAAGCACCCGTTTGCGCGCGTCCTGGCTAACCCAACCGCCTATTGCAAAGCCATAGGATCGCAGTGTGGTCAACGTGGCTTGGTTGTGACTCTTGAGCCCCAAATGCCTAAACAGGCTCATCAGATTGTAGGCCACCACGATGAAGCGGAAGGAGGCTTCCGTGGCCCCGAAGTCTTGCGGGCAGAACGCGTCAAGTCCGAAGTCTTGCTTCAACTCTTTGATCCTGTTCTCGCAGTCCGCACGGCTGTTATAGATCTTCCAGATCTGGTCCAGCGGCAGGTCGAGGTTGGTCACATACAGGCTGAAGCGGTAGTCGGGCAGGTCATCGAAGAGCAAC
>CAXNNN010000038.1:0-13726 GCA_964203095.1 Verrucomicrobiaceae bacterium
GGCCATCGACATAGACAGGGGACGCGTGAACGTTGGCCGTGGCCATCTTCAGGGTCCAAACGATCTCGCCCGAATCTGCATTCACCGCGTTCAGCACGCCGGTATCGTCCACCTGATACACCACTCCGTTGACCAGCACTGGCGAACCATTGCTGCTGCCAATCGGATTGCGCCACACCTCGGTCTCGCGCGGGTGCACATTGTTCTCGGCCCCAGGAGCGGGCGGCGACATCTTCTCAGGCAGGGTGAAGGAAGCCATGCGTCCCTTGTCCGAGGTGTCCACATTCTCATCGCCATGCACGACGATCAGCTTGCCCTTGTGCAACAGCACCGAAGCGTTGACGCCGTTCTTGCCTGCCTGCCAGCGCCACAGCGCCTTGCCATTCATCGCGTTCACACACACCACATTGCCGCAGCCCGTGCCGGAGTAGAACACACGCTTGCCATCGCGCGTCTCGAAGACGGGCATGGAGAACGAGCTATCCACCGGCGGCGACACGCCTGGCATGCTCCACCAGACCAGCTCGCCCGTCAGCTTGTCGAACGCATAGAAGCGGTCGGCAGCCGGACCATCCGCGCCCCAGTTGGAGCTGATGCAATGCAGGATCACCAGGTCGCCCTCGATCACCGCCGTGCCCACGCGGGAGTTCGGGAAGCTCATGCGCCCGAAATCTTCCATCATGCTGATCTCCCACAGCTTCTTGCCGTCGAAATCGAAGCACATGAACAAGCCGTAGTGCGTGCCCAGGTAGACTCGCTTCGTCGCTGGATCGACCGTCGGCGCGCCGATGGTGTAGCGGTCATAAACCGTGTCGCTCAGGAAATCGAGGAACTCGTGCTCCCACAGCTTCTTGCCCGTCTTGGCATCCAAGCAGGTCAGCAATTCAACGAGTTTATCCTTCTCGCCGCGATAGCCCCAGGAGAAGACCTTGCCATCGCACACCATCGGCGTGCCACGACCATTCGAGTCATACGTCCAAGCCGGAGCATCCGCGATCTGGCCACCACCATTGTAGTGTTCGGCACTGACACCATTTTGAAAAGGGCCTCGCCAGGAGGTCCAATCAGCAGCCACAGCAGGCAGGGCAAAGACAAAAGCGAGCAACGAGGTAAGTTTCATGAGCAGGGGTAGAAAACGAGCCATGACCGTCGCGACAGCAGCGCCTGAATCAACCCGTTTGTCGATACCAAGCGCCCCTGTGATCTGGCCAGAGGCACGTAGGGCCATGTGTAACGACAACGCCTCCCGGCTTCTTTCCCCCACTCCTCTGATACCCATCGCGTGGTTTCCCTGATGAGCGGGGATGGCCGATTCGACCATCCGTCATTGGAAATTCACCTCCATCAATGCCCTCCATGCACCATGATCCAGCCGACCAATGCCAAGATCGGCACCAGGATGGGCAAGGAATAGCGCACGATGTAGCCGATGAATCCGGGCGTGTGCACCTTGGATTTCTCGGCGATGGCCTTGACCATGAAGTTCGGCCCGTTGCCGATGTAGCTGCCGGCACCGAAGAACACCGCGCCCAGCGACACCGCGACCAGGAAGTGCGGATGCTCGATCACGAACTTCATCACGTCCGCCGGATTGCCCACGTCCAGATGGTAGCTGCCCATCTCCGCCGCCAGGAAGGCGAGGTAGGTCGGCGCATTGTCCAGGAAGGCGGAAAGCGCCCCCGTGGCGAAGTAGTATTGCAACGGGCTGTTGAGCGAAATGACCGTGCCACTTTGCAGAATGGCCAGCGCGGGGAGCATGGTCAGGAAGATGCCGATGAACAGGTAGCCCACCTCCTGCACGGGGTGGAAATTGAAGTCGTTCGCCTCGTGCACATCCTTCTTCGTGGTGAAGTAGGAGACCGCTGCCGCCGCGATCATGAGCATGGCCGACACGGTCACCACACCGACCTTGTGCTTGGGATCAATGAACACCGCGCCTAGGACGACGGCGAGGAAGACCAGGTTCGGCAACCCACGGAACATCCACGTCTCATGCGCGGTCTCCTTGTCACGCACCGGTTTCGGCGCACGCATGAAGTTACGCCAATCCAGCACGAGGAACACCGCCAGCAGCAGCGACACGGTCAGCAGCCACGCGGGCCAGCAATGCTCCAGCACCCACCAGAAGGGCACGCCGCGCAGGAAACCAATGAACAGCGGCGGGTCGCCAATCGGTGTCAGGCAGCCTCCGCAATTGCTGACGATGAAGATGAAGAACACGATGTGCAAACCCGTGATGCGATACTTGTTCATCCGAATCCACGGACGAATCAGGAGCATGGACGCCCCCGTGGTGCCGATGATATTCGCCAGCACCGCCCCCGTCGCGAGGAAGGCCACGTTGACCCACGGCGTGGCCTCGCCTTTGACTCGGATCTTGATGCCGCCGCTGATCACATAGAGCGAGCCGACCAGCGCCATGAAGCTGAGGTATTCCTCCGCCGCGTGAACCAGCGGTGTCGTCTCGCCGAGCCCAAAGATGTAATAGCAGGCAGTGATCAAGCCAAGCCCGATGGCCACCTTCGGATAGTGATGCTCCCAGAAGTGCGAAGCAAACAACGGCATCAAAGCAATGCACAGCAGCAGCACGACGAAGGGAAGCACCATCCACGGATTGGGCATGGCATGGGCAGCGGCGAGTAGCGAGATCATGATGAGCTGAAAAGCTACTGACGCTTCGAAAGCCAAGTCTGAAAAGACTTCTGCGATTCACCCGATGGCCTGGCGCAGATCATGCCCTCCAGGCTCAGATCCTCATCCAAATCAGGCCAGTGGATACCTTCACCGTCCCCTATAAGTTCCCAGTGGTCTCGCTCCGCCGGAGTCGCATGAATCAGCCGAGGATACCAAACCAGAGGCGTGGTCAGTGTCCTGCCATCCGACAGTTCGACCATCAGCGTCGAGTCTGTCACTTCGACCCCTTGGATACACAAGGCTGAATCAAGCGTTAAAGTAGTCATTCCAGGCAGTCAGTAGGTTTGTTTGGTTCTGCTCGATGGTTCGCTGAATGTCGAGCAATTCATTCGGTCGAAAACGACCACTCCTGTCCATGCGCACCGGTTCAATCCAGAACTTGGCAATCTTGCCATCGCGCTGGACATGAACATGCGCAGGTTCGCCGCGATCATTCGCATAGAAAAAGAATCGGTAGGGACCTATTCGAAGAGCAGAAGGCACACCACGAAAATAGTTTCAGTGCTGACGTTCGCAATCAGAGGTTTCTAACCGCCGATGAGCACGACCATCAACAAAAAGGCCCCCGCAGGATCACCCACGGAGGCCTTGCCAAAACGAAGATTAACTCAGACTACCTCAGTTCCCAGCAACCACCTTCGACCGTGCTGCGAGCGAACAGATGATCATAGGCCAGCACGGGGTAGCTCCAGACCTTGCCGTCCAGCAAGTCGTCGCGCTTCAGCTCGGTGTATTTCTCGGGGGAAGCTTCGACAAAGACGACTTCGCCCTTGTCGCTCAGCGCGATGATCGTTTTGTCGGCGATGATCACCTGGCCAGGGCCGAAGCCCGCTTCCTTCCACAGATCCTTGCCGGTGCGGATGTCGACGCAGGCCAGCGGGCCAGCGCCGTATTCCTTGAAGCTGAACATGCCATACAAGTAGCCGTCCTTCACCACCGGCGTGCTCCAGTGATTGAAGCACTCGTTCTCACGGCGCCACAGCGGCTCGGCGCTCAGCGCATCACCGCTCTTACTGATCTTGAAAGCCCCAGCACCCACGCCGTAACCAGCCGAGCAGTAAACGATGTCTTCATACACCACCGGCGAAGCCGCTGTGCTCACCTTGTAGGGGAAGGCCGCGCGCCACAGCACCTTGCCCGTGGCAGGCGTCACGCCGACCAGACCGGTCTGGGTGAAGAAGATGGCCTGATGCACGCCATGGATGTCCGCCAGGATCGGCGTCGCGTGCGTCATCTTGTCGTCTTCACCCTTCCAGATCACCTCGCCCGTCGTCTTGTTCAGGCCCAGCAGCGCCTGGCCAGGACCACCGCCGCAGAGCATCAGCACATCGCCATCGATCAAAGGCGAGGCGGCGTTCTCCCACTTGATCTGCACACCGGCATGATCCTTTAGCACATCGCGATTCCACACCGCCTTGCCCGTCGCTGCGTCGAAGCAGAACACGCCCAGATTCGCATCAATGGCATAGACCAGCGAGCCATCGACGACGGGCGTCGAGCGCGGGCCGTCGCCGCCCTTGTTGTCCGGAGTGCCGGAGTCACCACCGCCCGTGTATTTGGAAATGACCGTCAGTGGGGCGGACCAGGCCTTCTTGCCGCTCTTTACGTCCAGTGCCACCAGCACCTCGGTCGTGTTGCCGTCCACCTCGTCCATGATGATCGTGAAGGCCTTGCCACCTGCCACGGCAAAAGAGCTGAAGCCCTTCGGCGTGTCCTGCTTCCACAGCTTCTTCACCTGCACGCGATTCCAGTCACGCACCGCCTTCGGAGCCGTCGTGGTGCCATTGTTCGGACCGCGAAAGGCCGCCCATTCACCTGGTTTGATTTCAGCCGAGAGAAAGCCCGTGCCGAGCACGAGCGCCAGTGAGGTGCGGAGGGTAGATGCAGTCATGGATAGTGAGAAGCGCGGATGGAACGAGGGCCTCGAGAAGGTTCTTTCGAGCCCGCGCAAAGGAGCGCAGGCGTTCCCAGCCGCAACGGAAAACAAAGGCAGATCATCGCTCAGCCTTGATTCACTCTTCTTCGTCTGGGAACGAAGGTTTGAGATTGTCCATCATCTCGGAAAAAGAGGACGCGATGCGTGCCACTCGCCCCTTCGGACGAAGCGTGGGTTCGCGGTTCAGAAAGTAGATGCTGCCAGCTTCCTTACCTCTCGTCGCCATCAAGAACTCAGAACCTGCACAGTCACGCCCAATCACGATGGTCCCTTCTTTATAAGCCGCTGGCCAGTCATGGCATCGGCACTGGTTGTCGAGATCATAAGGATGGTCACAACCAATGGAATGCAGTTGAGTTAAGGCATACTCGTCTCCACTGGCAGATTGAAAATATACCATCCAAGGCATGCCACCATTGTGCTGAAGCATGTAAGCTCGGTAGTCATCTGGGAGCTGGAGCTTGTGACGGCTTTCAAACTGTTGGAGATCATCCTCAGCGAGCGGGATACCGGGCCTTTTGATTTTCATGTGCCAGAGTTGGGATTGCACCGATTCTTCGCAAGAGGTTTGCCCAATATCCCTGGCAGGAACAAGCAATTACTCAACGCATAGAAATCTTGTTGGCGAACCCCTCAACCTACCTGGTCACCGCTCAACTTGAGTGCTGCTCAGCCTCGCTATGAGCAATAAAACTGGATTTATGCCTCACATTAAGCCAGATTTATGAGCAATAAAAAGCGCGATTTGAATCATGGCAGCATTAAAGACCTGGAACTGGCAGCAACCGGACTGGCCGGCATTCAGCTATGACAGCCGAAGGCTGGCAGGGTTGGAGGCTCAGTTCATGCGGCAGTCCGGGGTCTTTACCGGGGCGGTCCGGCATGTGGGCGATGCTGATCAGCAGCTGCTCACCGTGGAACTCATTTGCGATGAGGCGCTCTACACTTCGGAGATTGAGGGGGAGATGCTGAACCGCGAGAGCCTACAATCCTCCATCCGCCGCAACTTTGGGCTGACCACCGATCACCGCCGCATTCCGCCTGCCGAACAAGGGATCGCGCAGATGATGGTGGAGCTTTACCGGCAGTTCGATACGCCGCTCTCGGATGAGCTGCTCCACCACTGGCATCGGCTGCTGATGAACGGCAGGCGCGATCTGCAAGACGTCGGCAGCTACCGCGCTGATCCGCAACCGATGCAGATCGTCTCCGGGCCGCTTCATGAGCCGAAGGTTCACTTTGAAGCGCCGCCCGCCAAGTCAGTGCCCCAGGAAATGCGCTGGTTTATCCAGTGGTTCGCACGAACGGCCCCCGCAGGCAAAACGCCACTACCGCCCCTGACTCGTGCAGGCATCGCCCACTTGTATTTCGTCAGCATTCATCCGTTCGAAGATGGCAATGGCCGTATTGGTCGCGCGGTTGCCGAGAAAGCACTGTCCGAAGCGCTTGGTCAGCCCACGCTCACGGCTCTGTCGCTGACAATCCATCGTGCCCGCAAGTCCTACTATGACCAACTGGAGCGCAGCAGCAGGCGAAATGAGATCACTGAGTGGCTGGTTTACTTCGCCACCACGATCCTTGCCGCCCAGGCTGAGGCGCAACACTTGGTAGATTTCATCATCGCCAAAGCAAGGTTCTACGACCGCCTGCGCGATCAGTTCAACGAACGCCAAGATAAGGCCATCGCGAGGCTGATGCGCGAAGGCCCCGCAGGCTTCGAGGGAGGGCTGAGTGCAAAGAACTACATCGCCATCACGGGCGCTTCGCGAGCCACGGCCACACGTGATTTGCAAGACCTCGTCGCCAAAGGCTCGCTGTCCCAAACTGGCGAACTCAAGGGTGCTCGCTATCATCTGCACCTGGGATAAGCAGTCCCGTGGCGAAGGCTCCCTGCCGAAGGAGGAAATCGGGCCGTCACGGACCACCTTACTTTGGTCCGAAATCCTCCAGATACTGCTCCACAATGACCTTCAAGGCAGGCGGCTGGGGCAGGCCCAAGGCGACCGCTCGTCCTCCATCGACGCTGACGGGCCAGTTGCTGACGATGCCTTGGATGCGGGCGTCGAAGGCATCGGCGATGGGACCGAGCTTCAGCCCCTGCTCCTCGGCGACTTGCTGGATCACGGCTTCCGCAAGGTGGGGCGTGACACGATGCGCTGGCAGGACAAAGGCGCGGTCATCGCGCAGTTGGCTTTCGGGCACCTCGTGCAGAGCGATGAAGGAGTCGATCACCGTGCGATAGCCGGTCATCGGGTGGCATTGATCACGGCGAATCGGCAGCGCGCAGGTCTCGCCATTCAGCGGCTCACGGAACATGCCGCTGGCCCAGCTCGAGGCGGCCGCATTCGGCTTGCCAGGGCGCACGATGACGGTTGGCAACCGCACGCTGCGACCGTCGAAAAAGCCTTTCCGCGAGTAGTCATTCAACAGCAACTCGCAGATGGCCTTGGTCATGCCATACGTGGTCTGGGGTGTTAACTTCGTGCGATCCGTGTTCGGGTCCTGCATAGCCTCGCCACCAAAGCACGCGATGCTACTGGCAAAGACCACGCGGGGTCTGCCAGCCGATGCACGCGCGGCCTCGAAGACATGGCGAGCACCATCCAAGTTCACGCGCAGCGCGTCGTCGAAGCGCTCTTCACATTCGCCACTGACCATGGAGGCAAGGTGGAAGATGGAGGTCGCCGCCGCACCACCGACCGCGCTGAATACGGTGTCGCGATCACCGATGTCCCCCTTCATCTGCACCACCCGCGCGTCTGACGCAGGCAGATGGAAATGCGCGTCCAGCAGCACGATTTGCTCGATCTTTTCAGGCCCGCCTGAGGGCCCTGTAAGAGCACCGCGCAGCAGCAGTTGCTGACAGAGCTGAGAACCAAGGAAACCGCCGCCGCCGGTGATGATGACTTTCATGGATGGGTGTGAGGAAAGGTGAAGGGATCGGCATCATGCCGGGACAGCGCCCCGGTGCAATGGTGGTGTTTCACCCCATGGCGAAGATTGCCCGCTGCCGGTAATCTGCCTCCCTGAAACCGCAAGTGCACAAGCGCCCCTCAAACCACCCCGACAGCGTTCCAACCCCATGAGCACCGACACCCTGACCATGCCCACAGGCAATCAAATCACCGCGATCACCAAGGAAGCAGCCCAGCGCGCGACCAACGCCGCCAAGGATCTTTACCAAACGATTTCCTCGGACGCGAAGGACAGCCTCGCCCACGGCAAGGAGTATGCCCAACACGCCATCGAGGCCACTCGAGACGCCGCGCAAAATGCCACCGACGCGGTGAAGGACACCTGCAAGACCGTCACCGCCAAGACTGAGGTCGCGATTGCCCAATCCAATGACTACGTGCACCAGCATCCCCTGCCCGTGATCGTCGGTGCCCTCGCTCTCGGCATGGCTCTGGGCTGCATGATTGGCATGTCGCAACGGCATGAGCCGACCTTCCGCCAGCGCTATCTTTGGTAAGCCAACGCCTGGGGGCTGGACCGCCCAGCCTCCCCACATCAAGCGATCAGCAGCAAACGCGGCGGTTGGCCCGGCACCGGATCAGGCGCACGATGAATGCACGGCGGCACGGGACTACCCGGATAATCGACTGCGATGCGCCAGAGGTTGAACTGACCAAAAACAAAGGGCCGCGCCTGTGGCAGGGCGGCGTAGTGCAGGTCGTAGCAGTGCTCGTTCAGATAGTCGCGGAAGGATTCGTCATCCGCCCCGCCGAACAGCCGCAGCAACTCGGCGCGCGTCTCGGGAATGCCCACCCGCGCCATGGCCTCGTCATTGCGCAACCCCTCACTGGACGCCCCATGATAGGTGCACAGCCAAGTGTCAGCCTCTGCCGTGGCGCTGTCCGCATGAAAGGAACAGACATCCGTGCGCACAGGTCCTGGCTCGTCATTCGGTGGGTAGCCATTGATGACATCCAGCACGGGGTCCAGCCCGTGCTCTCGTAGAAGCCGCTGGTCAGCCAGCATCGCCTCCACCGCTAGCTTCCCAGCAGAACTGAGAGGAAGGCGACGCAACGCCGCCTCATCAAGATTGGTGATGCCCACCGCCGCATTCAAAGCGGTCGCGACCTCGCCGAAATCACCCACCAACATGCGCGGCCAGCAAAGGGCATTGATGCCATCTTGAAACGGCGTCGTCAGCAACTCATCAAAACTGCTTACCTGCTTGATGCTTAGGTAATCGGCAGGCAGGGAAAGAGAAGGCATGGATAGAGCACTGAGAGACGATCAAACTCAAGCGCGCAAGGGAATGAAAAAAGCAGTCTGCCGGAAGCCTGATTTGCAAAGAGCCCAGCCCTGTTGTGCATTGCGCTCATAGACATGAGCAAACCTCTTCTGGGACACAAAATCGGATTCGTCGGCCTGGGCAACATGGGCCGGGCCAATGCACGGCATTTGCATGAGGCGGGAGCCGAAGTGCTGGTGTGGAATCGCAATGCCTTACCGGCTGAGGCCGCGGTAGCCCTTGGCATGAAACGGGCCGCGAGCTTGCCCGAACTCGCCAGCGAGATCGGCGCGGGAATCATCTGCATCAACCTCACAATGACTGACGTGGTCGAGCAGGTCGTCTTTGGTGCGGGAGGGCTCATCGAAGGGCTGCATGAGAATGCCTTGATCATCGACTTCGGCACCACGGGCGTGCCGCAGACGAAGGGCTTTGCTCAACGGGTGAACTGGGTGGATGCCCCCGTATCGGGTGGACAAGTGGGGGCCGAGGCTGCGAGCCTGACCATCATGGCCGGTGGCAGTGAACCAAACTTCCAACGCGCGCTGCCCCTCTTCAACGTGGTGGGCAAAAACATCAACCATATGGGGCCCAGCGGCAGTGGCCAAGTGACCAAGCTGGCGAACCAATTGATCGTCGCGCAGACCATTGATGCCGTGGCGCAGGCGCTGCGCATGGCGGAGCTGTCGGGGGTGGATTCAGCCCTGGTTCGCAAGGCGCTGCTCGGCGGCTTTGCAGAGAGCCGCATTCTCGATCTGCATGGCGACCGCATGGTGCGCCGCGACTTCGCCCCGGGGGGCCGGTCCACGTTGCAACTGAAGGACGTGCGACTGATGTGCGAGCTGGCCGAGTCGGTGGGACTTGATTCCCCCACCCTGCGCAACTCATTGCAACAGTGGGAAACGTTTGTGCATGAGAAAGGCCACGGCGACTTGGATCACTCGGGCCTGTTCCACATGTATGAGTGATGGATCTTTCGATCAGGAATGCATGACCTGACCGCCATCAATGTTGATGGTCTGACCGGTCAAATTCTTCGCATGATCAGAGGCGAGGAAGGTAGCCATGGCCGCGTATTCTTGCGGCATTTGCCAGCGGCCGAGCGGCGATACTTTGCAAATCTTTTCATTGGCCCACGCTTCATAAGTCAGGCGCTGCGACTCGGGCAACTTAGCTTGACTCGCTGCCCATACGGCTTGGTTCAAGCTCGTCTGGACCATACCAGGCGACAAGGCATTCACGCGGACGCCATACGGCGCGAAGTCCTTCGCGGCGCACTGCGTGAAGTTGATCAACCCCGCCTTGGCTGCGCTGTAGGGCGGGTCCGTCTGCGAGCCGATCTGTCCAGCGACGGAGACCAAGAACAGCATGGATCCCTGACCACGGGCGATGAGCTTTTCCGCGAAGGCGTGAGCGACATTGACTGCCCCGACAAGGTTGATCTCCAGCACACGAAGCCAGTCACTCGGCTCGAGATTCCAAAAGGGAAATCCAAACTTGCCCGAGCCTACGCCTACGCAAAAAACGACATGGTCAATGGACTCGAAACCCGCCACGAAGGCTTTGACTTGGTCGTAGCAGGTCACGTCGCCAACGGTAGTCGCGATGCCTTCACACGGGACTCGGTCAAAGCCGTAAACATGGCAGCCTTCGCTGATAAAGCCTGCCGCAATCGCGCGGCCAATGCCATTCGAGGAACCAATGACGGCGACGTTCTGACCGTTGAGATGCAAGTCCATGGCGGAGTGTGGCAAGGCTGAGGCGAGTGCAAAGAATTACTTCGCACCAAACACTGCCAACTCTTTCCCCGCACCGTCCCAGACGCGCAGCAGGCTGTCTTCGCCACCGCCGATGACTGTGCGGCCATTCGGTGTACTCGCACTGGCTTGCATGAAGTCGGGAAGATTCGCCATGCTACGCACCTCGGCCCCGTCATCGGTGACGATGCGGACGCGATTATCACCCGCAGACGTGACGATTTGATTCGTAGCACCGATGAACTGTAATGAAGTCACCTCCTTGGCCCAGCCCTCGATCTTCTTCTTTCGCTCGCCCAGGATCATGTCCCACGACAGCACCACGCCATCTGCCCCAGCTGTGGCAAGCACGCGACCATCAGCACGAAACGTTACGCCCATAACATGATGCGTGTGCCCTTCCAAAAGGTTCACTTGCTTGCCGGTGGCGACATTGATCACCCGCGCGATTTTGTCGGCGGCACCAGAGGCAAGCAGCTTGCCATCGGGCGAGAAATCAAGACACAACACCGTGTCCGTGTGACGCTCTTTCCAGGTCTGCATCGCCTTGCCACTGGCGACATCAAACAGCACGATATCCCCTGCCCGCGACAGCTCACCGCCGCCTGTGGCCAACGACTTGCCATCCGGGCTGAAACGCACTGCATTCACTCGGTCAGCGAACAAGCCCTTCCCATTGAGTGTGCGCTCCAGCACCCAATGTGGCGCAGTGCCTGTGGAGAGGCTCATCGTTCGGCTAGCCGTGAAGGTGCCATCCATGTTGGCTGTGAGCGTGGTCGGTGCGAAGGTGCCACTCACTTGCTCGATCGGCGTGCCCGATGCGACGGCCCAGACATTCAGCGTAGTGTCCTCAGACAAGGCGGCGACACGCTGCGCGTCAGCTGAGAAGGCCACAGCGATGGGCTTCGCAGTCATCTTCGTAACTGCGAGCTTCGCGGCAGCGAGGTCAGCCGTCGCCTTATCCTGCTTGCCCTTTGCCGCTGCGATGACGGCATTTGCGGCCACGATGAGCTTGGCATTCTTGGCTTTCGACTCCGTAATGCGTTTCACATCGTCTTCGGCATCCTTCACATTGCTCTGCGCTGCGGACACAGCTGCGAGGGCTGACACCTCCGACATGATCATGGCTTGCAGCTTCTCTTGAGCGTCCTTCAATTGCTTGGTCTGAACCGCATCAGGCTTGCCCCCTGGGACCTTGGCAATGAGGGCCGCCACATCGTTGACGACCTTCTGTGCGGCGGCCTTGGCATCGGTGGTTGGCATGACGGCTTTCTGCTTCTCTGGCAGCACTTTCTGCATGGCTGTGATCGCCTCCTTGGCTTTGCCGAGCAGCACATCCAGCGCCTTGTCCTGAGTGTCGATGCGAGCCAGCTCTGCCTTCTGAAACGCTTGTTCCAGGGTCTGCGCGGCGATGATCCAATCCAACTCTGCCATGGCTTTCGTAGCCGCCACCGTGCCGCGCAGGTCGATGATAAGTTTGGCCGTGGCAGCATCCCACACGCGCACCGAGCCATCCGCACAGCCGGTGACCACATGCTTACCATCCGGCGACAGCGCGCTGCTCACCACGGCGACTTTGCCGGCGGTCGTGATCTTCTTGATCAATTCAGCGCTGGCAGGCGCGAGGGCAGCCGTCGCCGCACTTGGCGTGGGCTTGGTCGGCTCCATGCGCCAGATCTTGACCTCGCGGAAGCTGCCACTGGCTAGCCGTGTGCCGTCGGGACTAAAGGCCAGCGATTGCACCATGGCGCGATGCGCTCCGCCCTTCTCTGCAGGGTCACTGATTCGCGTGACCAGTTGCCGAGTTGCCAAGTCATAGACGAAGATTTGGTTAGAACGACCACAGGCGGCATAGCGGCCGTCCTTCGACATCGCCACGCTGTAAATAGGATCAACGCTGGCGGCGAAGGCCTGGAGCACCACGGCGCGCTCCTGCTGCACGGAACTCTTCGCACGTTGATCGATCCACTGCTTCAAAATCGCGACCTCAGCAGGCGACAGCTTGACCGCACCCGACTTGTTGTTCGCCGGCGGCATCTCCATGTCTTGCTGGTGCAAGGACGCGAGCACCACGAGGCTTTCAGCCCCTTTCCCCGGCACGATGGCAGGCCCTGCCTCACCGCCTTTGATCATCAGTTCCGGCGTCTCCATGTTCAGGTCCGCCTTGGTCGTGGTCTTGTTGTGGCAAGAGATGCAGTTCGACTTAAGGAAGGGATAGACATCCTGGTAAAAGTCGAGGTCAGCGGCCACAGCAGCCGCCGAGGTGCAAAAAAGAGCGATGAACGAAGAGAGCTTCACAGGGGCGAACGTAGTTGTGAGGAAACCTACGCGACGGAAAGCCGCTTGTGTTCAAGCTACTTTATCGCCGCCGACACTTCGCCAGGCACGGGTGGCCGATGGCGCTCAACCATGCTACGGAAGTCGCCGAGGTTGTAAGGCCCCAAGTAAGGCTCATTCAAGGTGACCTCGGCCACCGCGATGGTTCCCCACTGACCGCTCTGCGCGATGGGTTGACCGCCATGATCGAAGACGGCGGAGATCATCCAGCCCGAGTCGGCATTCATGAAGGTGCTGCTGATCAGATAGACATGATTCTCACACGCGCGGGCCTCGGCCAGCTTCGGATTGCAGCCCCACACTGGCCACGCAATGATCTCGGCACCGTTCTTCGTCAGCTCGCGCGCCACCTCAGGAAAGAAGCCGTCGTAGCACACCATCATGCCGACCTTGCCGAAGGCCGTATCGAAGACCGGATAGTCCTTCCCTGGCGCGATGCCTTTCGCCGCCTCGCCGGGTGGCAGAGACACTTTCCGATACTTGCCAATAAGCTTGCCCTCGGGGCCAAGCAGCACCGCCGTGTTGTAGATGAGATGAGCGGCCCGCTCGTAAAGGCTGAGCACCACGTGCAGCCGATGCTGCCTGGCCAACTGGCCGAAATACTCCGTGGCAGGTCCAGGGATCGTCTCCGCTATCTGCTCGGGTTTGGCCTTCACATTCGCTGATGGCACCGTCTCACCGAGCACGACTAAATCGGCGCGTTGCTTGGCTGCTTCCGCAATGAGCGGGGCGAACTCCTCGCAATTCTCGCGTGGGGACTTG
>CAXNNN010000039.1:0-13438 GCA_964203095.1 Verrucomicrobiaceae bacterium
TCCCCATCCGCCGGATTCTGTTCCAGCGTGTCGGCCAGCTTTTGCTGTTCCTGAGCCAGCTGACGCGCCTCATCACGCATGGCCTTCATCTCTTCACCAAACCGACGCGCCGTGCGCTGACGGAAATCATCACGGGCCTTCTCAAGTTCCTTCTGCGCACGCGTCGCAGCCGTGGAGGCCTGGGCAAGCTTGTCCTCCTTCAGCTTCTCGGCTGCCTCGGCCACCTTCTCGCGCGTGTCCTCCAGCTGCTGCTTGGCCTCGGCCATGTTCGCCGCGTTTTCCGGCTTCTCCATGCGCTCCTTCAAATCGTCCAGATCGCGCAGCAGTTGACCCTGCTCGTCCTGCAAACGCTTCAACTGATTGGCCAGTTCTTCCTTCTCGTCCTCGCTCCTGGACTGCGCGAGTTGCTGCTCCAGTTGCTTCATCTTCTCGGCCAATGCCTCCTGACGGCGCGCCAGTTCCTTCAAGCGATTCAGCACCGCCAGATTCTCCTGCTGTTCGGCGGTTTGCTCTTCACCGGCTTGCTTGTCTTCCTCGTAGCGTTGCTCCCTCTGCTTCATTTCCAAGTCTGTCAGCTCCTGCTCCTTGGAGGCCCCCTGGCCTTTCGATTTGGGGTTGGCCTTAGTGATGTTGCGCTCGTTGTTCTGCGCTTTGAACAACCAGCGCAAAGCCGCTTGCTCTGGCTTCAAGGCCTCGCGCATCGCTTTCTCGTCCAGTTTGTCCGAAGCCTCGCCCAAGGTCTTCTCCGCATTCTTCATCTCCTGCTGAGCGCCCAGCAGCGCGGCTTTGACCTGCGCGCTCTCGACCTTCTCCAGGGCTTCCACCAACTTGTCCGAGGCGATCCCTTGAGACACCAGCACCGTATCGACATCGGGCTTCATCACCGGCATCAGCTTGCCCGCATTGCGATCACGAATGAGCCGCCAGTTCGCGTTGACGATGTCCTTCTGCAGCTTCACCAGTTCATCGGACTGACCTGGCTTGCCGGGCTCTCCGGGCGGCGGCTCTATCTCGCGCATGATGTCTTCAAAATGCCGCACCTCGGCGAAGAACATGTCGCTCATCGCACGACGTGTCTCGCCCTTCGGTCCGCGATCCTCCGCCCAGAAGTAGTAGCTCACCAATTGCAGCGGCTCGACCTTCTCGGGCTCCAAGCTCAGCAACGTGCGGACATCTACTTTTTTGCCAGGCTCAGATTTGCTAACCGGCAGCAACACCTCGCGTTGAGCCTCTGCCAGCTCGATCACCGCTCCCGCCTTCTGCACGCCCACATCATCCCAGAGCTTCGCCTCCAGCGGCATCTCTTGCAGCGGCGACACGCGGGCATCGCGCTTGGGGAAAGCGACCTCAATCTTGGGCAGCGAGTTTGCCAGCACCGTGATGGTGAATTGCGGCGTTTGCTTGCTCGCGCGCTCTTGGGCGTCCACGAGATGTAGTCGATACCTCCGCGTTTCATCGGGGATCCACGTCGCCTCGACAATGCTGGCGTCTTCCTTGCTGGCCTTCAGCGGAATCAGGTGGTCTTTGTCCGCGAAGAACTCCGCATCCTGCACAGGCTTTTT
Organism: Verrucomicrobiaceae bacterium; assembly: GCA_964203095.1. GTDB lineage: Bacteria > Verrucomicrobiota > Verrucomicrobiia > Verrucomicrobiales > Verrucomicrobiaceae > JAEUHN01. The sequence goes on from CAXNNN010000039.1 coordinate 1,563, forward strand.
AAGCTTCAGCCGATAGTTCAACTGCGATCCTTCCATCAAGGTGACCTTCTGCGTGTTCTTGACCGTCTTCGCGGGCTGACCGCTGTAGCTCGGTGGTGTCACTGTCGCATCGGCACTGACCAGTTCAGGATAGACGAAGGTCGTGATCTTGAAGTCCTTCGACTTCTGGCCATCGAACTCCACGCGATACAAGCCATCGTCCCGAACATTGCCGACCATACCACCAAACACCTTGGCATCGACCGTGGGCTTCATCGGCAATCGTTGACGCTCGGTGCCCTTCGCATCGCTGACCACTAGCACCGCGTCTGGCGGCACGTCCTGGGTGAACTTCGCCTCCACCACCAAGCGCGAGCCCTTCTCAATCTCGGTGTCTCCTGGTGTGACTTCGAGACTGTAGTTGGACATCGGCTTGTCTGCTTCTCTCGCAGCTTCGGTGGCAGCGATCTCCGGCTTTGCCAGCAGGGGCTTGAGAAAGGTCTTGTAGGACAGGAAGAGCATCCCAAACGCCAGCATCACCAACGACGCGGCATGCGCCCAAGTGGCCGCTTTGTGCGAACGCTGGGTTATCTCCTGATCCCATTGGTGCCGCACGGCCTCGCGCATGACTTCATTGACGATTCGCTCCTGCAAGTAGCCAAAGCCTTCCGCGCCAGGCTTCTGCTCGATCGCCGTGAGCAGCATCGCGTGGAGTTCTGGGTGCTCTGCCTCCACCATGCGCGCCACTTGCTGGAAGTTCAGCCTCACGCGCCAGCTCCACAGCTTCACCACCAGGGCACCGATCAGCAATCCTCCCGCCAGCCACAGCAGCAGACGCGCATACGTTTCACCGGTGAAATCGAATAACCACCAAGCGCCCCAGGCCACCAAGCCAGCAAGTGCCAGCAGGATCGTATAGCCCCACAGCAGACGCACCTGACGGCGCGCATCGATCACCTCGCGGAGCTTGCGTTGCAGAATGGGATGCATGGGGTGCGCGGGGCTAGGTTTGAGTGGGAAGCAGCAGTCAGTGAACCAAGATTGTCACGGACCGTTTCACGTAGCTTGTAACGGTGCGGCGGCGGGCTTCCTTCCCGCCAGCCACGTTTCCATGGCCAGAACGATCAACAGCAGCACCAGGGCGATCAGCCAATACTGCTGCCGGGCCTCCATCTCCTCGTTCGCGATGCGCTCCTGATCAGCAGGCGAGACACTCGCATTGTCCACGGCGTGCATCTTCACGCCCAGGGTTGTGAGAAGGCCGAAATCCATGACGTTCACTCGGCTCTCCCCAGGCGGCACATTCACGGCCAGCGTGCGTCCGTCCTGGGTCTTCACAAAGCCCGGCTTCTCGGCCTTGCCATTTGGCAACGCATCGCCCACCACGAACTGAGACGGTTGCTCCAGGCTGATCCCGGCTTCAGCCATCAGGCCAAACAGCAGCGGCACAAACCGTGAGGACAAGGCGAGCTGGCTATCCTTCGGCTGCCACCCGCTGAGCATGAGCACGATGCGTCCCTTGCCACGACTGATCGAAAGCCAGGCTGGCTGACCATTGTCAAAGCGGGCCACCACCTCCGGCTTTAGCCCCTCGGCCTTCAGGGTGCGATGCTTCCAAAAATGAATCCGGGTGAAGTCCCGCAGCCGAACATCCTCAAAGGGCTTTAGCACCGGATGCGCGAAGTCGATCTCGCTGATTAGCTCGTAGTCCTTCACCTCGGCTTCGGCAAGGCTGACCTCGGTGCCCAGCAATGCCTTCAAAAAGTTGGTATTCGTATCCGTCACCACACACAACAGGCGACCACCCTGCTCCACCCAAGCCGATGCCTGCGGTGCGGCCGAAGCGCTTGCATCGTTCATCGCCACCATCCAGCCGGCGTCCTTCAGAGCAGGTGTTATGTTATCGGCTTTCAACATGACAACCGAGGGCGACAGCTTCGAGTTCGGCACCAACGCGCGATTCAGGTAGAACAAGGGCGAGTCCACGCTGCCAGCAGCACCTTCACCCGCCAGAACGGCGACCTTGACCAGGCGCGGCTGCGGCGGAGCGATTTGCAGAGTGTTGTCGAAGGGCCACTCATCGCCAGTCAACGTCAGCACCTGAGGTTCGCTGCTCTCAGGCCGGGGAAACTTCACCACCCGTGTCGCGCCCGGCAACAGGTGCCCTTCTGCAGCGATCTCACCTGACGCCCAGCGCAAGGAAAAGCTCTCGGAGCGCGACTCCCGCGCGTTCGCCAGCCGCACCCGCAGCCAGGATTCACCTACCTTTGCGGCCGCATCGTCATCCAGATCCGCAGCCTGGGCCACAAGGCTGGCGGCCAGATTGTTCGTCTGTTTGATTGTCACCGGCTCAGTGGCCAGGCTGACGGATTCCGGCCAAGCAAACCCGCGCAAGGCTTCGATCTCAGCGCCCTCCTGAAAATCACTGATCACCACCAGCCGCTTCTCAGCGGCTTTCGACGCCTCATTGAGCAAGCTCACGCCCTCGACCAAGGCACGCCCCAGGTCCGTGCCCGCCCATCCACACGCCAGCGTCTGCAATGCCGCCGCCCGATCCCCGGCGCTGCGCGAGGCATTCTGAGTGAAAACCGACACGCGCTGCACGCTGCGATCAAAGGTGACCAACGCGACCTGATCCTGCGGCGAAAGCTGGCTCAACCACTCGCGTGTCTTGCCCAGCGCCTGCGTCCAGTGATCGGCCTGCTGCATGGACGCACTGCGGTCGATCATGATGACGACCGCGCGGCCTTGGCCTTTCACTGTTTCTTGCGTCAGCGAGAACGGACGCGCGAACATGGCCGCCAGTAGCAGCAAAGCGAGGCAGCGCAGCAGCAGCAACAGCCAGCGCACGATCTTGCTGCGCGTGGCCGTGACCATCGGTGTCGGCACAAGAAATTGCAGTGACGAAAACTCCACCTGCGTCTTCGGCATCTTCCGCCTCAGATGCAAAAGAATCGGCGTAAGCACCGCCGCGCCCACTGCGAGATAGAGGGGAAAAAGAGCGGTCATGGCGGTGTGAATGGTAACTGTTTTGCTAAGACAGTGAGAAATGCCGCCGAATGACGAATGACCAATGACGAATGGCCAATGCTCCCCTCTACTGCCATAGACTCAGCGACGGCGGGTGAAAGACAATGGGCATGAAACAACACCCCAAAAGCGTGTCTTCTGGAGGGCCAAAGGCCCGGCGATATACCAGTCCAGGGCAACGCCCTGGGTATGCCACGATGAAGTGTCCCAGCCCTGAAGGGGCGACCCACCTTTGCCCCCCTTTGTTCCGCCCCTACAGGGCTGGAATGAAAATGCGATCTACCCAGGGCGTTGCCCTGGGCTGAAATAGATCCGCACCTTTGGTGCTCAAGACAGATGCGATCAGAGCGGTAGCCCAAACTAGGTTCGACATCAGTCGAAACCAAGCGGCCCCAGATTCGACTAAAGTCGAAACCACTTTGCAGGTCCTCATTCATCACCGGCTCCCCCTTTCCGACAGGAAGCTCAGCAGCACCTGATCCAACGGCTGATCAGTGGGTGCCCAGCGATAGTTAACACCGTGCTTCTCGCAAATGCCGCGCACAGCGTCCAGATGCTCCTTCAATTTCGCCAAGTAAGCAGGACGTGCCGCAGCGGGATCGACGAATATCTGCGCCCCGCTTTCGGTGTCGCGAAATAGCGCGGCTTCGCCAAACGTGAAATCGATCTCGGCACGATCCATCACATGGAACAGCACCACCTCATGGCCTTGCGTGGCGAGGTAGCCGAGCTGCTTCTCCAACTGCTGCGCAGGCGCAAGCAGGTCCGACACCAGCACGACCATGCCGCGACGTCGCAGCAGCTCGGCAAGGCCTTGCAGCGAGGCCTGCAAGGAGGTGCCCTTGAACGCAGGCTTGCGCTCCAACTCCGTCAGCAAGCGCCTCAGATGGCCAGGGCGATTGCGTGCCGGGATGTGCTCGGCGATGCGCTCTCCAAAGGTGGTGAGCCCCACCGCATCGCCCTGCTGCATGAGGAAGTAACTGAGCGTGGCCACCAAGGTCGCCGCATAGTCTTCCTTCCTGAAGCCGCCGGAGCCAAAGCTCATCGACTTGCTCTGATCCAGCAGCAGATGGCAGCGCAAGTTTGTCTCGTCCTCGAATTTCTTGATGTAGTAGCGGTCCGTGCGCGCCGCGACCTTCCAGTCCAGGTGCCGCAGGTCATCGCCCTTGGTGTATTGACGATACTCGGTAAACTCCACGCTGAAGCCATGAAACGGACTGCGATGCAACCCGCGCCACAAGCCCTCGACCACGACACGTGCCCTCAACTCCAGCGACTTGATGCGCATGAGCGAGGCGGAGTCGATGCGTGAGATGGTCGTCATGCGGTGCGGAAAAGTGCTCAATGCTCAATGCTCAGTTCGGAGTCCAGATGAAAGGGTGACTCGACAGGGTTGGGCACAAACCATTCAGCAGATTCTTCGCGTAGGCTATCGCCATCGGGGCAGAATTCAGCGGCTCGTTCGGTCATGGCATTCAACATGCGGCCTACTTCGAGAGTCTTGGCAAATAGCTCATGACCCAGTTGCTTGTCGAGGTAGCCATCATCAGAAGCAGTGATCAACCAATGCTGAGTTTCCAAGTTCTCACTCTGCGCATCACTCAGCTTGCTAGTGAAGTGCTTGACGTAATCGCGCTTTCCCCAGGCTTCAGCAATCTGTGCACCGACGGACCTGGAAGCACGACGCATCTGGTCTTTCAACGAGCGCTCCTCATCACGCGGCAGCGACTGCGAAAACTGAAACACCCTGCCCTGCATCTCGCGATAGCGCTGATAGACCACAAGATTCCAGAAAGCTTTGGCAAAAGGCAATTGAGTCGAGTCCTTCATAGCGCACCTCCCACTTTGAACTGAGCACTAAGCACTGAGCACTTTTCTTCTATTTCACGATTTCCAACAGCTTGCCAATCACCTTCTCCACCGTCACGCCTTCGGCTTCCGCGCGATAGTTCACCAGAATGCGATGGCGCAAAACGGGCTGAGCCAGCGCGGCGATGTCTTCAAAAGTCACATGCGCGCGGCCATGCAGTAGCGCTCTCGTTTTACCCGCGAGCACGAGGCTCTGACCAGCACGTGTGCCTGCGCCCCAGTTGACCCAGTCCTTGATGAAGTCCGGCGTATTCGGCTGGCCGGGACGAGAGGCAGCAGCGAGACGCACAGCGTAGCGCACCACGTCCTCGGCACAGGGCACGCGGCGGATGATTTTTTGGAAGAGCTTCAGTTGGTCCCCTGTGAAGACAGAATGCACCGGCTCGCCAGGGCCTGCGGTGGTGCGTTGCACGACGGCGACTTCATCGTCGATGGGCAGGTAGTCGATGACCACGTTGAGCAGGAAGCGATCGAGCTGCGCCTCCGGCAGAGGATACGTGCCTTCCATCTCGATGGGGTTCTGCGTGGCGAGAACGAAGAAGGGCTGCTCCAATTTCATCGTGTGGCCCGCCACCGTGACTTGATGCTCCTGCATGGCTTCCAACAGCGAGGCCTGCGTCTTCGGTGGCGTGCGATTGATTTCATCAGCCAGGATCATATTGGCGAAAATCGGGCCTTTGTTGAAGACCAGCTTGCGACCACCCTCCGGTGTCTCTTCCAAGATCTCATTGCCAGTGATGTCGCTAGGCATGAGGTCCGGCGTGAACTGGATGCGCTGGAAGCTGAGGTCGAAGACTTGCGCGAGCGTTTTCACCAGCAAGGTCTTCGCCAGCCCCGGCGCGCCCGTGATCAAACAATGCCCTCCCGCCATCAGTGTGATGAGCATCTCCTCCACCACCTGCTGCTGCCCCACGATGACCTTGGCCACCTCCGTGAAGATGCGCCCTCGTGCCTGGTGCATGGCTTCGACGGCGGCTTTTTCTTGTTCGTAGTCTGGATTCATGATGCTGGATGCTCGGGCCTAGATGTTGGATGGCGGATACTGGTTACTTGTCGGAGCGATGGCCTTCGATGACGGCTTGCCGGAAAGAGTTGAGCTTTCTGCCAAGCATTTGCAGTCGCTCATGAAGACTGTTGTAGAGCGTTTCGTCGGTCAGGGATTCGGTTTCAAACAAGCACTCCAGATGGTCGGTAGTTTCTTCATTAGAAGACAAGGCAAACGTCAGGAACCTAACGAAATCCTGCTGGTAGTCTCTGCGCCCATAGCCTTCGACGATGTTGGATCGCACCGACTTGCAGGACCGTCTAATTCGAGAACCTTCTTCATACAGCTCAAACTTTGGCAACTTGGTCAGTGTCATCTTCTGCACGTCTTTCGAGACGTCCCTCGCCAACTGCCAAATTTCCAATGTTCGGTAACTCATAGTTGGGTTGGCTTTGATTGTATGGATCCAGCATCAAGAATATAGCATCCAGCCTCTAATGCGTCAGCGCGTGCATGATGATGTTGATGCCGATGGGATAGGCATACTTTTCGGAGAACTCCTTGAAATACCAAGGGTCTGCGCCCTCCTGCTCCCAGCCTTCGCCGGTGTCGGTATTCCAGCAGATGACCATGCATAGGCGCTTCTTGTCATCGTAGACTCCGCGATAGTGAACGGTCTCAGCACCAGGCTTGTTAAACTCCCACGTGATGCCGCGCAGAATGCTCTCCTTGTAGCTGATGTGCGCGATCTGTGGCTTCACTTTCAGGTCAAAGACGCAGTGGAAGATGTCGTGATCGATCTCCAACTCCACGAAGTCGCGGTCGGGCCAGATCTGCTTGAAAGCGGTGTAGAAGCCCTCCCATTCCTCGGTGCCCCAGAAGTCATCGACCATCATGAAGCCGCCGTTGAGCAGGTAATCGCGCAGGGTCTTGGCTTGCTCGTCGCTCAACTCGATGTGGCCCGGCTCAACCATGTAGAGAAAGGGATAGTGCCGGATCTGTTCCGCCTCAATGTCGCACACCACGCCGTTCGGATTGACCTGTAGCGAAGTCATCTGCTGGAGGCGATAGGAGAAGTTCAGATCGCTGTCCGGGTAGTCCGTGGTCCACTTGCCGTGTCGTCGGCCATCAGTGAAGGATGGGTAGCGTAGCCGGGCAAAGGTGAAGACATCGTTCGGCGTCTCCTTGCCCACGGACCAACTGGGGTAGTCGCCATTGGAGCCGCGTCCGAACTCGCGCGGGTCGTCGGACGCCATGTCAGGAACGCCGAAGCTGTGCGGCTTGGCGTCCGGTGATGCTTCCTGAGCCAGCCCAACGATCAGGCTGATGGCGAGGAGGAAAGCGACAGGCCGGAGGGGATTTTTCACGCGCAGAAGTTCACAGAATCGTGAACGCTATGCAAAGTAGCGGAATTGCTGCCAGACTTGGATAAAAAGCCGGAGCCGCTTTTACTCGCCGACCTTCTCGTCCGGATCGGCAGTCTCCTCGTGCTCCGCCTCAGCATCCTCATCCTTCACCGTGCCAACCTTCAACGTGGCTTTGATGCCGTGCTTTTCCGCCGCGACATTCAGCAGCGAGCGGATGGCACTGATCGTGTGCCCGTGTTTGCCGATCACGCGCTTCACGTCATCCTGCGCCAGCTGGATGCGGAAGCTAGTGGCCCCGGTGGGACTGTGTCCGATGGCGATGGATGCCTGCTGCGGATGGTCGATCAGGTTGGCGACCACGTAGGAGAGGTATTCGCGAAGGGCTTCAGGGGCGTCCATGGCGGGGAAAAGTGAGACGTGTCAACAAAACAAAAGGTCCGGGGCCTTGCAAGCAGCCGCCGGACCTTGAGGAAATGAAATGAAGCGAACCAGCGACTAGACCGCCTCAGCAGCAACCTTCGCAGCACGGCGAGCGCGCTTGATGATGGAAGCCACCGTTTCGGAAGGCTTGGCACCATTGGCCAACCACTTGTCGGTGGCAGCGAGGTCGAGCTTTTCGCCGTCGGCCTTGGCAACTGGATCATAAGTGCCGAGGCACTCAATGTAGCCACCGTCGCGCTTCTTCGTGTGCGTCACGGCCACAATACGATAGAACGGGCGATTTTTATTGCCTTCACGGCGGAGACGAATGGCGACCATGTTAAATAAGTTATCTGGATTTAGAGGGGCGGGATAGTGCCTGGAGACAAAGAGAAATCAAGTAGGTTTTTCTTGTCACAAAAAGGAAGACAAAACGGCCCAACCAGCCGATGCCAGCCGGGCCGCGTGAGTCAGGACGGATCAAGCCCAGCCGTGGGCGTTGCGCACGTCGATGATGGTCTTCAGAATCGCGTTCCAGGTAGCCGGGGTTTCGAGCACGGCGTTCGGGAACATGCAACCATCCCAGCAGATGTGCTTGATGCCACGTGCCGAGGCGTCCTTGAGCCAGTAGCCCGAGGCCTTCACGATGTCGAGCTTGCCGTTTGGATCGTCGGCTTGGCAATGCTTGCCGGTCTTGTCGTGGCTGCCTGCGCCATGCACGGTGCCGTCGTTTTGGGCGACGTGGAAGTCGATGGTCCAGGGGCGCAGAGCGTCGGTCATCTTCTCATAGGAAGCCCAGAACTCAGCGTCACTGTAGCCTGGCTGAAGCAGTGCATGCTCCGGTGCATTGTAGCCCAAGGTATAGAGGTAGGTGTGCGCCAGATCGGCCTGGAAACCCAGGGCGTTTGGCATTCCCACGCCTTCCAGCACGTCCAGCATGTCCTTCCAGGAGTGCATGCCCGCCCAGCAGATTTCGCCTTCCGCCGCGAGGCGTTCGCCGTGATCGGCAGCAATGGCGGCCGCCTTCTTGAAGGTGTCAACGATGCGGGCCGTGCTGGCCTGCGGATTCTCGCGCCACTTGGTCACGCCAAACTCAGCGGAGTCGATGCGAATGACGCCGCCCTTGCGCACGCCGTGGTTGTTGAAGACCTTGGCAATGCGGCAGGCCATCTTCACGGCGCTGAGGAACTTCTCCTGCTGCGCGTCATCGCCCATGGCGGAATCACCGACCGTGCCGGGCCACACAGGGGCCACCAGCGAACCGACATCGAACCCCTTGCTCGCGATGAGATCGGCGATGCCCTTCAGTTCGTCGTCGCTGGCCTCAGGATTGGTGTGGGGCAGGAAGAGGAAGTAGTCGATGCCTTCGAACTTTTGGCCGTTCACCTCGGCAGCGGCGGTCAGGTCGAGCATGTGCTCCAGGCTGATCGGGGGTTCCTGGCCTTCGGCGTCGCCTTTGCCGACGAGTCCGGGCCACATGGCGTTGTGCAATTTGGGTAGGGTCTTGCTCATGGTCGTGATGATTACGGGTTTGAATATCTCGCTGGGAGAGGCGTGGATGATAGAAGACGGCGCGAGCTTGGAAAGCGCAAAAAGCGAGCAGCCGAGACATTCGCTCGACAGCCGGGTCGGGCAGCGTGCACATCCCATTTCCGCGCCTTGCCCCCATGCCCCACGGCCAAAATGAGAAACCTCCGGCATGGACTTGCCCCTTCAGGCGGCGCAATTCTCACAAGCAAAAGAAGCTTCACGGCTTGCGTGTCAAAAGCGCCACATCTGCCCTGCAAATATTTGCCCAAAGTCAGCCTTAATTATTGCCGAAAATGCGCCTAACCTGCATACTGTGCGAATGACGTTCAAGATTCTCGCATGTCTTCTGGCGGTCTCAACGCTGGCTTCTGGCCAAAGTGGTGTGTTGCGCGAAGTCTGGACCCAAGTCGATGGCGGGACCATCAATGCCTTGGTGACCTCCCCCAACTACCCGGAAGCGCCCTTGTTCAGCACGCTGCAAACAGAGTTTCGCAGTGCGACGAATTGGGGTGATCGTTACGGTGTAAGAATGCGCGCGTTACTGACCGCACCAGCCACAGGGGACTACACCTTCTGGATCAGCGGTGATGACACCTGCGAGTTGTATCTGAGCACAACAGAAAACCCGGCGAACAAGGTAAGGATCGCACGTGCGCCAGCATGGGCGGCTCTTGATACGTGGACGACTTACCCCGAGCAGCGCTCAGCTCCGGTGTCGTTAACCGCCGGTAGCCGCTACTACATTGAGGCGCTGATGAAAGAGAGCACAGGAGGAGACAGCCTTTCGGTGGCCTGGGCCGCCGCGCCCAGCACCACACCGGTGGTGCTTGCCGGTTCCGCGCTGACTCCTTTCCTAGCCACGGGCGCAGCGCCCACAGGCGTGGTGGTTCAAGCCGGGCGCGAGATCACGCAATACTCACCCAACCTGACCGTGCAGCTCAGCGCCCAAGCCTTGCACATGGCTAACACCAGCCGCTCACCCACCTTTGCGTGGTCGCAGGTCAGTGGTGCCGCCGCCGTGATCAAGACCCCATCGGATGGCAATACGACCGTCGATTTGCCCGCAGCGGGGACGTATGTGTTCCGCGTCACCGCAACGGTGAATGGCGGAACGGGCACCGACGACGTGACTGTGAAGGTGCTGCCCAAGCTCGCGCCCGATGCCGGCACGGCACTGGCGGAGTATTGGTTCGGCGTCAGCGGCGCGACCATCGCCGCACTGACGGGCTCCGTGGATTACCCGAACTTCCCCCATGCGCACCGCGTGGTCACCAGTTTGAGCGCGGCCCTGGACCAGGGCGATCTGTTCGGCAGTCGCACACGCGGCTTCATCCTGGCCCCCGCCACAGGCAGCTACCGCTTCTTTGTCGCGGGCGATTCGACGGCGGAGTTCTGGCTCAGCCCTGACGCCACCGCTGCGAATGTGCAGCGACGCTGCCAAGTCACGACTGCCGTGACTGCGGAGAACTACTTCGGTCGTGACGAGCAGGCCTCGAGCGTCATCGCGCTGGAGGCAGGCAAGCGCTACGCCTTTGAACTCCGGCACAAGGACGACTCTGGCGGCGATCACTGCTCGGTGCTTTGGCAGCAGCCCGGCAGCGATTACGTGACAGAGGTCAGCACGGAATTCATCGCGCCGCCAGCCGACGCCGCTGCGGTGAAGGCTGCCACCAGCCCCTTTGATCAAAACTCGGACTTCATTCTGAATGCGGGTCGCGATCAGGTCCTCTACCGGCCACAGATGAACACCGCTCTGAGTGCGTATGAATCACGCCGCTACTCGGGCAGCGACACACCGACCCGGGCGTGGACCAAGGTCAGCGGCCCTGGGACTGTGACTTTCTCGGATTCAGGACTGGCGCAGACCAATGTCGTTTTCGCCACCACGGGCACTTACCTTTTGCGCTACAGCGTGACGACACAACGCAACGTCAGCACGGATGAGGTCCGTATTGAAGTACGCGCCTCGATCAATGCCAACACCGGTGCGCTGACCCGACAGGTGTGGTGGAATCGGAACTTCGCCGACCTTGCCGCCTTCAAAGCTGACCCGACATTCCCCAACACGCCAGACATCACAGACAACGTCCAGGAGTTCCGGCAGGTCAATGACTGGGCCGATTTGTATGCGACCCGCGTCACTGGCATTCTCAATGTGCCGGGCACGGGCAGCACCCCGGTGAATTACTACTTCTACTGCTCCGGCAGCGATGTGGTGGAGTTCTCCATCAGCACGGATGCGACGCCAGCAAACCTGCGTGCGGTGTGCTTCACCACCAAGTCCAGCGGGCGGGAAACCTACACCTCGGAGGCTTCGCAAGTCTCCGCCGCTGTGCCACTGAAGCCGGGCCGATATTTTGTCCAACTGCTGCACAAGGAGCAGTATGGCAGCGATCACTTCTCCGTGGCCTGGAGCACTGAGCATGACAAGCAGGTGCGGCTCATCAGCGGCAGTTACCTGGAGCCCGCGCAGAGCACCTCGATCTTTAGCCCGAGCTTGAACACCTACGCTGCTGCTGGTCGCGACCGCACGTATTGGTGGCCGCACAGCAAGGCCACGCTGTCTGGCGGGGCAATCCGCCGCCAGAGCAGCAGCACCCCGGTCACGTATGAATGGCGAAAGATCGGCGGCCCAGTGGCCACCTTCTCCACCCCCAGCATTGCCGCACCGGAGGTCACCTTCTCGGGGGTCGGCG